>NZ_JANPEO010000248.1:0-4670 GCF_031422975.1 Nocardioides sp.
CCGTCAACCTCGGTCTCCGCGCCCACGGGTTCGGCCAGACCCTGTTGCTGCCCTGGCCGTCGCTGCCCGACAGCGACCTGCCGGCGTGGGGTTCGGCGGTGGCCCGCACCGAGCTCGACGACCACATCCGGACCGTGGCCCTCAAGAGCGGGGCGCTCGCCCTCGAGGGCGCCCGCGCGGTCGGCGTACGGATGGAGGGCCGTCGCGTCGCGGCCGTGACGTTCGCCGCGGGCGAGGACACCTTCGAGATCGAGTGTCGCCGCCTGGTCGTGGCCGACGGCGTCCGGTCGCCGCTGGGCAAGATGCTGGGCCGCGAGTGGCACCGGGACACGGTGTACGGCGTCGCGGGCCGCTCCTACATCGAGTCCGCGATGTCCGACGACCCATGGATCAGCTCCCACCTGGAGCTGCGCGGCGAGGACGGCGAGCTCCTCAGCGGCTACGGCTGGATCTTCCCGCTCGGCACCGGCGAGGTGAACATCGGTGTCGGCACGCTGGCCACGCTGAAGCGGCCCGCCAACATCGCGATCAAGCCGCTGATGAGCTTCTACGCCGAGCAGCGCCGCGACGAGTTCCAGCTCTCCGGGGACCTGCGGGCGCCGACCTCGGCGCTGTTGCCGATGGGTGGAGCCGTCTCCGGCGTAGCGGGCGCCAACTGGGCGCTGATCGGCGACGCGGCGGCCTGCGTGAACCCCCTCAACGGCGAAGGCATCGACTACGGCCTCGAGACCGGACGGCTCGTCGCCGAGCTGATGGCCGACGACGGCGATCTCGCCACGGCCTGGCCGCAGATCCTGCGCCAGCACTACGGGGAGGCCTTCTCCATCGCCCGCCGGCTGGCCGGCGTCGCGACGGTGCCGCAGGTCGTGGCGGCCCTCGGCCCGGCGGGCATGCGCTCGGACTGGCTGATGACGCTGGCCCTGCGCTGGATGGGCAACCTCGTCGACGACACCGACCGCGACCGCGCAGCGCGCGTCTGGCGCTGGGCAGGGCGTCGCTCGATCGCGCGGGACGCGCGTCCGCCCTTCGTGTGAGCCTGGCGCTGGATATGTTCCCCGTCCAGCCGATCCGATCCGGGGACCCGCGACGAAGAGAAGTCATGAGCGACGCCTGGTACCGCATGACCAACACCCTGGGCCGGCTGGCGCTCAAGGGGCTGGGCATCGACGTCCGCGCCACGGGCCTCGAACACGTGCCGACCCACGGCCCGGCCATGCTGGCGGCCACGCACGTCTCCTACCCCGACTTCATCTTCCTCGAGAAGGCCGCGATCGAGCGCGGTCGCTACGTGCGGTTCATGACCCGCCACGACATCTGGCACCAACGTGCCCTCGCCGCGCCGATGACCCGGATGCGGCACATCCCGGTCGACCGGGAGGCCCCCGCCGGGGCCTATCTGATGGCCAGGCGACTGCTGGGCGAGGGCGAGGTGGTCGGCGGGTTTCCCGAGGCCGGCATCTCCTACTCCTACACGGTGCGCGCACTGATGCGAGGCCTGGCCAGCCTGTCGCGTGAGACCGGAGTGCCGGTGATCCCCGTGGCGATCTGGGGCAGCCAGCGGATCTACAGCGTCGGTCGACCCGACCACGCCGGCAACGAACCGCGACCCGACCTGACCCGGGGCAGGCGCGTGGACATCACCTTCGGGGAGCCGATGGTGATCGGGCCCGGTGAGGACCTCAGTGAGTGGACTCGGGGCCTCGGCGTTCGCCTGACGGAGCAGCTCGAGGAAATCCAGGGTCGTCCGCACCACCGCCCACGACCGGGGGAGTGGGCGCCGTGGCACCCGGCTCATCTGGGAGGGGCGGCGCCGACCCGGCACGAGGCAAGGGAGCTGGACTCGGTGCCGCGCTCGTCGGTGCGCCCGTCGTGGGGCCCGGAGCTGTGCGGGCCGACCGACTGCGATGCTGCTCCCACGTGCCGAGAGGGTTCACCACCCAGCTGAGCCAGCGCCGAGACCACGGGCTTGCCAGCGCCAGCGCCAGGGCGACGGCACCGAGGGTGGTGGCCAGCAGTGCGGCGTACGGGTGGCCCTCGCTCCACTGGCTGAAGCCCTGCGCCCTGACCGTCTTGATCACGAACCCGTGCAGCAGGTAGACGTTCATGGTGGCCGCGCCCATGGCGGTGAACCAGCCCTGGCGGCGGGGGATCAGCGCCATCACCGAGAACGCGCCGATCAGTCCGACCGCCATCACCGAGAGCCGTGTCTGGGCGGCGGTCGCGACCTGCACGTGCAGGTCCTCGTAGCCCGCGTCGTACCAGAGGAACGCGGTGCGGGCCCACTCGTCGGTGTCGTAGGCGAGTGCGGCGATGAGCACGAGCGCGCCGACGGCGGCGACCTTCACCCAGGGGTCGTCGAGGTGCCGGAGGTGGCGCGGCTTCAGGTGCAGTCCGAGCACGAAGAACGGCAGCAGGCCCAGGATGCGGGGCAACATGAACCAGTCGAGCGTCCACAGCCCACCCGCCAGGCTGACGAGGACCGCCGCCGGCAGGAAGAGCCAGTGCCGCTTGAGGATCGGGGTCATCAGCCGCCAGAAGAACAGGACCGGCAGATACCACATCGTCCAGTGCGGCTGCAGGTAGAGGAGGCCGGGCTCGTGCTCCCCGAGGCTCACACGGTAGTAGTACAGCGCCGGCTCGAAGACGAGGTAGGGGATGACCAGGACGTAGAGGAGGCCCTTGAAGTGCCGAGGCGTCCACTCGAACGACTTCGAGAGGTAGCCGCTGATGAACACGAACGCCGGGATGTGCCAGAAGTAGAGGAAGTCGTAGGCCCAGTCGCTGAAGTGGGTGTCGGGAAGCAGGCCCCACGAGTGCCCGACGACGACCAGGGTGACCAGAGCCATCTTGGTGTTGTCGAGCCAGGGGTCACGCGTCGTCGAAGCCACGAGTGTCACGCTACGACAACCCTGGAGAGCCGTGACAGGTTAGGACCATGTCCCCCCTGCCCCGACGACAGCGCGTTGCGGCCTACGCCGTCATCATGCGCGTCACCTCCGAGCCCGAGGTGCTCCTGTGCCGGCTCGCGCCGCGCATCAGCCGCTCAGAGCTGTGGACGCTGCCGGGCGGCGGGCTGGACCACGGCGAGAACCCGCGCGACGCCCTGTTGCGCGAGATCGCCGAGGAGACCGGTCTGAGCGCGAGCATCGGCGATACGGCCCACGTCTACTCCGCCCACCTGCCACGCGCGTCCCGCGACGGCGTGATGACCGACTTCCATGCGTTGCGGATCGTGTACGACGCGTGGGTGCCGTCCGACGCGCCCACGCCGCGTGTCATCGAGATCGGCGGGTCCACCGTCGAGGCCGCCTGGCACCCGCTCGCCAGGGTGCTCGACGGCACGCTGCCGGTCGTGGCGATGGTGGGCGAGGCGTTGGCCGATCACACGCCCTTCCAGCTGCAGCGGATCGCCGCCTACGCCCTGATCCGTCGTGGCCCGGCCGTGCTGCTGACGAGGCTGTCGCGGCGCGCCCACCACACCGGCCTCTGGACGCTGCCCGGCGGCGGCGTGGACCACGGCGAGCCGCCCGCCCAGGCGCTCACTCGCGAGGTCGCCGAGGAGTGCGGCATCGAGTGCGAGGTCGGCACGCTGCTCGGCGTACACGACACGCACTTCTCCGGGACTGCGCCGAGTGGCCGCGTCGAGGACTTCCATGGCGTGCACCTGATCTTCGCCGCGACGGTGCGGCCCGACTCACGCCCGCGCGTCGTCGAGATCGACGGGACCTGCGACGAGGTTGCCTGGGTGGAGCCCGCGGACATCGACTCCGGGACGGTGCCGGTGCTCGACGTCGTGCGCCATGCCCTGGGACTTGCTAGCGGTTGATCGAGACCTCGGTGACGACCGGCTGACCGTTGAGCTCTGCGGAGCTGGGTGCCGCGAGCCCGAGCGCACTCACCACGAGGGCCACCGCAGCAACGCCGGCGAGCAGGCGTCCTCCGCCGTTCATGGCTGCGATCCGCGTGGTGTGGTGGTCATGAGGGCAACTCTAGGAAGTGCCGGACCGGCCCGTGACCAGATGCGTTGCTTGTTGACCGACTGTGTATGAAAGGTGCACCTGGCGAGGATCTGCGGCCGAATCTGTGGGCGTGGACGACCCGTTACGGTGACCTGATGGCGGAAACAGTGTTCACCTACGCGGCCCCCGGCCTGAAGTTCGGCCGCGGAGCCTCGGTCGAGATCGGCTTCGACCTCCACCAGCTGATCGGGGCGTCGGCAGCCCGCCCGCGGGTGCTGCTGGTCACCGATGCGGGTGTGGCCGCGACCGGGCATCCAGCCAGGATCGCCGCCCAGATCGTCGAGCGCGGTCTCGAGGTCACGACCTTTGAGCGCGCCCGGGTCGAACCGACCGACGAGTCCCTCGAGGAGGCCATCGCGTTCGCCCGCACCGGGGGGCCCTGGGACGCCATCGTGGCCGTGGGCGGCGGATCGGCGATCGACACGGCGAAGGCTGTCAACCTTCTGGTCACCAACGAGGGGGAGCTGTTCGACTACCTCAACGCGCCGGTGGGGGCCGGGCGGGCTCCGGCCCAGCCGCTGCTGCCCCTGGTGGCGGTGCCGACGACGACCGGGACGGGGTCGGTGTGGGCCACCCACTGCGGGCGCGACGGCCACCCCCCGGAGGTCAAAAACCGCCTCACGCCCCCCCCCCAGCCGCCCCCGCTGGCCG
>NZ_JANPEO010000249.1:0-8469 GCF_031422975.1 Nocardioides sp.
AGCCAGCAGCTCCGCGACCAGCGGCTTGAAGTCGAAGCCGGGGCAGACCGGCGCCACCCCCCGCGCGACCCGGGCGATCTGGAGCAGGTCGCCCATCAGAGCCTCGCCGGCACCGCGATACTGCACCTTGACGGCCACGTCGCGACCGTCGCTCCACCGGCCCTTGTGGACCTGCCCGATGCTGGCCGCCGCCGTCGGCCCGCCGTCCAGCCAGACCAGGTCGTCGGACCAGTCGGGCCCCAGGTGTGTGGTCAACTGGTCGCGCACGGTCTGCGTCGGCATCGGTGGCGCGTCGTCCTGGAGGCGGGTGAGGTTCTCGCGGTACGGCGCCACCAGCTCGTCGGGCAGCGCCGACTCGAACACGCTCAACGCCTGCCCGAACTTCATCGCCCCACCCTTGAGCTCGCCCAGCGTCTTGAACAGTTGCTCGGCCGTGCGCTGCTGCACCTCGCTGAGGACGACGTCGGCGGGAGCGCCGCCGATCCGCCTGCCGAACCCCATCGCCGTGCGTCCGGCGTAGCCCAGAGGCAGGGCCGCGAGACGGGCGCTGCGCGTGAAGGCCTTGCGGGGGAGATCGCTCATGTCGTCAGTCTTGCCGATGCCCGGTGACACGTGTGCCTCGGCGGACGCTCGCCGTCGAGGGCAGGTCCTATCGTGAGGGGCATGGAGCTCGAGTTCGCGGGCGAGATCGTGGAGTGGCGGGGCCCGGCGCCGTTCTACTTCGTGCCGTTGTCGCCCGACGAGGCCGACCTGATCGACGAGGTCAAGGCGGATGTCGCCTACTGGGGCGTGATCCCGGTGACCGTGTGGCTCGGCGCCACGACCTTCGCCACCGCGATGTTCCCCCGCGAGGAGACCTATTTCCTGCCGCTGAAGGACGCCGTGCGTCGAGCCGAGTCCGTCGGGCTCGGCGACGTGGTCGAGGTGCGGCTCACGGTGGGCCGCGACTGAGTCCCGTCAGGAGCGCAGTGGATGCCACGGAGTCTTCGTGATTGTTGTCGCGCACTGGCCGCCGCGAGATGATGGCAGGGTTCCTTTCCAACACCACAAGGCGGTGACCCATGCAACGTGTGGACGAGATCTTGGAAGCAAGCCGCCGTCTGTCGGAGGCACTCGCGCCCGGCGACCTCGACACGACGCTGGAGCGGATCACGGCAGCGGCGGTCGAGGTGCTGCCCGACGTCGCCTATGCCAGCATCACGGTCAAGCACCAAGACGGGCGACTCGAGACGTTCGCGCCCACCGACAACGCGATCCTCGAGCTCGACGCCGCGCAGTACGAGCTGCGGGAAGGGCCTTGCTACGAGGCCGCGACAGACTCCGTCCACGTCACTGCGCCGTACATCGTCGACGATCCGCGCTTCCCCCGCTACGGGCCGGTCGCCTTCGCCGCAGGCATCCCGGCCCAGGCCGCCATCCGGCTCTTCGACGCCCCGCGCAGCAACGGCGCCCTGAACCTCTACAGCGAGCGCCCGGGCGCGTTCGAGGATTTCGATGTGCTGGCCCAGCTGTTCGCGCACCAGTCGGCCACGGCTCTGGTCTACGCCCGGCAGGTCAGCGAGCTGCAGGAGGCCCTAGGGACCAGGCAGCTCATCGGTCAGGCCGTCGGGGTGACGATGGAGCGCTTCGAGCTCGACGACGTCCGTGCCTTCGGCTTCCTCACGCGGCTTTCCCAGGACAACAACCTCAAGCTCCGCGTCGTCGCCGAACGTCTGCTCGACGAGATGAAGCAGCGCCACCACAAGGACTGAACCGTCGTCCGTGCGTCAGGCGACCTGCGGTGTCGCCCTGCTCCGACGAGCCGTCAGGTAGAGGCTCAGCACGACGTAGTAGACGACGTAGGCGAGCGAGATCGCCAGCCATACGACTCCCGGATCCGGGACCTGGGTCAGCAGGACCGCGTAGCTGACGAGCCACAGGGCGGTCAGCGCGAGGGTGGGTCGCTGCAGCGTCGTGGTGCGCGAGGGATAGACGTAGCCGATGGGGACGAAGACCAGCACCGCACACACCATCAGCAGCACCGCGACGCTGGTCGGCCGGAGGTCGAGGACGATGACGTAGAACGCGGCGATGTTCCAGTAGCTGGGGAAGCCGAGGAAGAGATGGTCGTCGGTCTTCGCGTCCACCCGGCAGAACTGGTAGGCCGAGGCCACGAGCGGGATGGCGGCGAGCACCGTTGCCGACGTGCCCTCGCCGAGGTAGCCGGCGCTCCACAGCAGGACCATCGGCGTGAAGACGTAGGTGAGGTAGTCGACAATGTTGTCCAGCAGTGCGCCGTCGAACCACGGGACCCATCTCTTGACCTGCACGAAGCGGGCGAGCATGCCGTCGGTGCCGTCGACGACCATCGTCGCCAGACCGAGCCAGAGGGCCCGCTCGATGTCGCCGTCCATGACCGCGATCACGGTCAGGAATGCGAGCACGACCCCGGAGGCGGTGTAGGCGTGGACGAGCCAGGACGCGAAGGTCGCCGCGCCTGCGCCCCGCGTGGGAACCTGCTGCTCGGAACCCAATGGTCTCCTCGGTTGCGTTCACGGGTCGGTGCGGTTCGTCGTGACCGCAGGGGAATCATGACAGAGCAGCACCGTGTCTCGCGTCAGCGTGGGGCTGCGTGGTCCGTGCAGGCTCAGCCCAGGACGAGCATCGCCAGCTGTGCGGCCAGGATCACCGCGCCGAGAGTGCGTCGAAACGGGCTCGCGCCCCGCACGACCTCGTCGAGCGACCACACGAGAAGCGCTCCGTGGCGTACGCCGTCGACAGCGGCCGTGTGCGCGGCCGACAACTCGAACCACCCCAGCACCACCGTGACCAGCCAGACGCTCAGAGCGGGGTTCGGCACTTCCCACAGGGTCAGCGACCCGTCCGAGGAGCGGAACCACCAGGAGGCGGAGGTCAGGCGAGCAGAGATGGGGTCGATCGTGGTGGAGGAGGGCACGTCGGGAGAGTACCCACCCTCCAGACCCGCCAGTCCGCTCGCGACTGTGACTCGCGACTCGCCACGGAGTTCCCCAAGTTCGGCGATGCGGATCGGACGACAAGGGTTCCCCAACTTCGGCGATGCAGTTTCCGCGCACAGGGTCTTGAGTGGGAAGCGTCGACACCACCCGTACGGCCGGACGCGGGGATCGCGTTCTCGGCCTGCGGAGGAGGAGGAGGAGCGATGAGGGCGAATCGAAGGCTGATCGGGCTGGTGACCGCCGCGATGCTGGCAGTCGGAACCGTGGCGATGCCACCCAGCGAAGCTCATCGCGGCGACGACCATGGGGGCCATGACCACGAGGGCCACTCTGCCAGTGGCGATGCAGTCAGGGCGTGGAACGAGATCGCGGTGAACACGCTCATCGGCCTACCCGGGCCAGCCGGGGGCGCCCCGCCAGCCGCGCAGATCCACGTAGCGATGGTGCAGGGAGCGGTCTACGACGCGGTGAACGCGATCGGACCTCGGCGCTACCGCCCATACCTGCTCACGAGGCGCTTCTCGGCGTGGGCATCGCAGGACGCGGCCGTGGCCGCGGCGGCCTACCTGACGCTGCGCGACATCGTGTCCACCGTGCCGAACCTGGCGGAAGCCACCCGGACCACCCTGCTGGGCACGCTCTCCACCCAGTACTCGGACGCGCTGGCCGCCGTCCCCGACGGCCGGGCCGAGGCCAAGGGGATCACCGTCGGCATGACCGCGGCCGAGGCGATGATCGCGGCCCGCGATCACGACGGTCGGTTCGGCCCGTCGCAGTGGGTGCCCAACACCGCTCCGGGGCACTGGTGGCCGCAGACGAACCCGGCCACCGGGCAGCCGATCCTGGACCCCACTCCGTGGGTGGGGGCGGTGCAGCCGTTCATCGTGGAGTCCTCCTCGCAGTTCCGCACGTCCGGTCCGGCCAAGCTCGACAGCGGCACCTGGGCCACGGAGTTCAACGAAGTGAAGGCGATCGGCGCGGTGAACAGCACCACCCGGACGGCGGACCAGACCTACATCGCCCGGTGGTGGCAGAGCACGCCGGCGAAGAGCTGGAACGAGGTCGGCCGCGACCTTGCGAGGCGCGGCGGCCTGGATGCGCTCGACACCGCCCGGCTGCTCGCGCTGCAGAACCTGGGTGGGGCCGATGCTGCCATCAACTGCTGGAACGACAAGTACTACTGGGACTTCTGGCGTCCGTGGAACGCGATCCAACGCGCAGCGGAGGACGGCAATCCGGCGACTGCGCCGGACGCCGGCTGGTTGCCGCTGGTCTCGGCGCCGTACCCCGAACACCCGTCGGGCCATCTGTGCCTGGACGGTGCCCACACCGGCATCCTGCGGATGTTCTTCGGTGACGCGATCGACGGCGGCTACTCGATCACGAGCATCTCGTCGTTCCTTGGCCCTGCCGATGCCGCCACTCGTCACTTCGACAGCTTCTCCCAGGTGCTCGCCGAGATCGTCGAGGCCCGCATCTGGGCGGGCCTGCACTTCCGCACCGCCGACCTCCAGGGCAAGGCGCTCGGCGAGGGTGTCGCCGGGTACGTCGCGACGCATCGCCTCGAGCCCGTCGGTCACGACCACCACTGAGCGAGACGCGTCGAAGGTCATGAACAACCTGAAGCGATTCACGCTCTGCAAGGTGGCGAGCCACAAGTGGGTCAAGGTCGCGTATCCCCGGGGTGCCGACGGCGAAGGTACGGGTACCTTCATGCGCTGCCTGCGATGAGGCAAGGAGAACCACGAGGCGGGAACGGTTGCCCGAGGCGCAGGACCCATGTATTAGCCGTGCTCGAGCCGCTCGCACGCACCTAGTCAGGCTCGGCTGGGGGGAGGATGATCGTGGTCATGGAGCCCCCCGCGAGCTTTGCTGATCAACTGGCTGATGCCGCGCGGTCGATGCAGGGATGGGCCAGCACCCAACTGACGCTCGAAAAGGTGGTACTGGTCGCCACCGAGATCATCCAGGGGTGCGACCTCGTCGGAATCTCGATCGTTCACAGCGACAGGATCGACACCCCGGTGGGGAGCAACGAGAGGCTGAACCGGATCGACGAGCTCCAGTTCGTGCTCAAGGAAGGTCCTTGCTTCGACGCGCTTCGCATGCACGAGGTCGTGCACAGCGCGGACTTGGCCAACGACAGGCGCTGGCCCAGATGGGGTCCCTTGATCTCGAAGGAGACGGGGGTCAGTTCCATCGTCAGCTACCGCCTCTACACAACCCGAGACACGCTCGGCGCGATGAACCTGTACTCCACTGACCTCAATGCGTTCGACGCCGACGACATCACCAACGGTCATGCGCTCGCCGCTCACGTGGGGGTGGCGCTGGCGGCATCACAAAACGCAGAACACCTGGAGATGGCAATCCTCAATCGCACGGTGATAGGTCGAGCCGAAGGCATCCTGATGGAACGCTTTGGCCTGACGCCCGATCAGGCCTTCGCCGTTCTCCGCCGCGTCTCGCAGAAAGGCAACGTGAAGCTGAACCGCGTAGCCGAGGAACTGGTCCTCACCGGGCAGACGCCGACGTAGCTGGTGATCCGCGCTCGCGAGGGTGGTGGACCAGTCATCGGAGGCCCGCCGCGATCTGCGAATGCAGAGCGCTCAAGTACGCCTCGACCTCGTCTCGTTCCTGCCGTCGCTGCCGCAGCGTCGCACTGGCCTCCGCGGCGTTGGCGAGCGCAGTCTCCTGGCTGATGAGTTCCATGAGCGAGCGGCCCACTCGAGGAACGCGATATGGCCTGCGGGTCATCGAGTAGCCGTAGACGCAGCGTGGCCGGGCGACATATGTGGTGGTGGGATGCTGCAGGGACGCGGCTCTGCGTGAGTCGCGCCCCTGCACACCCCCGTTCCGCCCTCAGGCCGAGCGCGGAGTCTCATGTGCCGATTCGCGTCGTGCCGGTGCCATCCCGGAGTTGTGCATGGCCGGGATCGCGCTCGCGGAGCTGGGCCTCCAGCCACCGCATCAACGCGCGTTGCTGGATCTCGGTCTGCGGATTCCCCTCGCAGATCCCGCGCAGCAGCGTATGGGCGATGGTGGTCAGCGGCGTCCGGGAGATCCGCGACCAACCGATCAGCACCGCGAGGGCCTGATGGGAGTCGACCCCGTAGTGCAGCATCAACGCGCCCTTGGCCCGCTCGATGAGCGCGAGCTTTGCGTGGATCTCGCTGGGTCCGAGATCGGACGGATCGGTGGCAGCAGCGGTTCGCTCACGCTGCAGCACATCGAGCAGACGGTTCGCAGTGCGGCGCGAATCAGGTGTGGAGGTGTCGGTGCTCATGCATAGACCTCTCGAGGAGAGCGTCACGGCGAAACACCCTGCCGTGGGCTGCGCTCCCAACCACCGAGGGCGAATCTAGGTGACAACCGCGTACCTGTCCACGTATACGGGAGTTGACACGCATATCCGGACGGGTCTGGACGGCGGTAAAGCAGGTGTCGGCACTCATCCGGGGAGCTAGCGTGTGGCCATGGCTGCGGACGGTGTGACTGCTCCGCTGCGTGTCAGCAACTTCCGCTGGTTCTTCATCGGCGAGATGGTCAACACCGCCGGGTCGTCGATGTCGGGAATCGCGCTGGCGTTCGCGACCCTCGCGATCAGCGACTCCGCCGGAGCGCTCGGTCTGGTGGTGGCCGCGTGGACGGTCCCGATGGTCGGGTTCATGCTGATCGGTGGGGCGCTGGCCGACCGGTTGCCACGGGCACTGGTCCTGCGTGGCGGCAATGTCGTACAAGGCGCTGTCCAATCGGTGGTGGCGGTGCTGGTGCTGACCGACGCTGCCGAGATCTGGCACCTCGTGCTCCTCAACCTCATCAGCGGAACGGTGGTCGCGGTCACCTATCCGGCCTTCCACGGCATGGTGCCGATCCTGGTGCCGGTGGAGGGCCGCAAATCCGCCTACGTCCTCATCGGGCAGACCGAGAGCCTGCTGCGCATCGCTGGGCCCGCCGCCGCGGGGATCCTGGTCGCCACGATCAGTCCCGGCTGGGCATTGGCAGCCGACGCCGCGACATACTTCGTCGCCGCAGGGTTCCTGGTCCTGGTCCGGATCCCGTTCGGCGACCGCCCGGAGCGGCAGGCCAGCGTCATCGGTGACTTCAAGGTCGGCTGGACGTTCGCCCGCGCCCTCGGCTGGGTGATACCGGCGTCGTGCTGCGCGCTGGTCTACAACGCGCTGATCAGCGGCTCCATCGGCGTCCTCGGCCCTGTGATCGCCCAGGACACCATCGGGAGCCAGGGATGGGGGATCGCGCAGTCGGGCGAGGCGGTCGGGCTGTTCGTCACTGGATTCTTCCTGGTCCGGGTCGCCATCCGGCGGCCGATGCACGCGATCATGGTGGGCTTCTGCTCCACAGCGGTGCCAATGATGGTGTTGGGCACAGCGGTCGGCACCGTCGCGCTGACGGTGGCGTTCCTGATCGCCGGGGTTGGCTTGGCCGTGCTCAACCTCGCCTGGAGCCTGACGGTGCAGGAGAAGGTGCCCGAGGAGATGCTGTCGCGAATCATGTCGATCGACGGGTTCTTCTCGTTCGTCGCGATGCCGATCGGTCAGCTTCTGGTCGGCCCGCTCGTCCTGCTCTCCAGCATCCGGACCGTCGAGCTCGGCAGTGTCGTCCTTGCGGTGGTGGTCACGGCCGTCGCCTTGGCCACGCCGGCCATTGCCAATCTGCGCCTGACCGGCGCCCCCGTCGCCGCCCTTGACGATCTGCCGACGACGACGTAGCCAGCCACTCGCCACACCGCCACCGCGGCCACGACCTCAGGTTCCACCAGCGGACGCAGGAGCCAGGGCCTCGACGCGTCCACCGGCCGCGGCCAGGTGGCGGGCGAAGCCGTCGAGCAACAGGTCGAGGGTGAACTCGAACTCCGCCTGGCTGTCGCACCACCCGAGCACGTCGCCGGCGTTGTCGTGGATCTCGGCCGCCGCCATGGCGGTGAGGTGGGGGACCAGCTCGGCCATCTGTGCGAGCTCGGCCTCGGCCATCGCGTCGTCGCCACCGTTGGCCGCGGGATTGAACAACTCCTGGGCGAAGCCGAGCGGCATGCTGCCGAAGCTGTGCAGGGCGCGGTGGGCGAGGTGATAGCTGAAGCCGGCCTCGATCATCGTGGCGAGCAGCGTCTCGTAGATCCCATACACGCTGGGAGGGATCGACGTCCGCGACCCGATCAGGACCGGAGCCCAGGGGTGCCGCAACATCACAGTGCGCGCGGTGAGGAAGCGCCGGCGCAGCGTCCCCTGCCAGTCGAGGCCGCCCGCGGACTCCTCGGCGTTGCGGATCTCCTCGACGACCTCGACCACCACCGTCTCGACGAGCCCGTCGAGCAGTGCCTCCTTGCCGGGCAGGTGGTGGTAGAGCGACATGGCCTCCACCCCGACGGCGGCCGAGACCCGGCGCATCGTCACCGCGCCCACACCCTCGGCGTCGGCGATCGCGACGGCGGCCGTCAGCAGACGGTCCCTGCTCAACGGCTCACGCCTGATCCGGGCTGCCACGCCACCGTCCT
>NZ_JANPEO010000250.1:0-4947 GCF_031422975.1 Nocardioides sp.
GGCGTGGCGCGCCCTTCCACCACGACGAGCGACGGCCTCGCCGGACCCTCGACGGCGTGGTCGAGCTCCAGGACAGTCGGGTCGTGGTGTCGGCCAAGGCCGTTAGCGCGAAGCTTGCTGACCTTCGTGGCGGTCGGCCGGCGATGCGTTGGGTCGCCCGCGTCAGTTCGACTCCGACAGGCGGCCCAGACGCGGTTCAGTTGATCCGGCGCGTCTGCCCTTTGTCAGCAGGATCGCGCCGAGCCGCAGCCACATCAGGCCGAGTGTCAGTATCGACACTTCAAGGAGACGCTCATTGATCGCCGACAGCAGACCGCCGACGACCACGACAGGCAAGATACTCACGCCGATCCACCACGCGAACGTGTGTGACGGCGGCGACGAAGTGCGGCGGCCGAGCAACAGCAGGCCGGCGATGAGGGCCAGCGACGACGCTGCGATGGCAGGCCCCCAGATCTGCCCGACGGCTTCGGCTACGCCGGCCACCACGCCGGCCGTGACGCTCAGGATTCCGAGAGCGATGGCCGTCTTACGACGTCCGCCACGAAGGTCGGACGACAGCGCCAACGCGGTCAGGGCGACACCGAAGAACAATGTTGCTGCCTCGAACGGCAAGGGCGGCTGGTCGCCCGTCGCGAGAATCGCTGCAGCTTTGGCAACCCAGAAGAGACCACCAATCGCAGCGACGACTCCGGCCAGGACGTGAAGTGAGGTGCAGGTGATGGCGCCTCCTGCGGTGCCCAGCCGTCTGGCAATGCGGGGTCTAGCTAGGAGAAGTATTGCGCGATCCGGTGATCGTGTGCACGGTCGTGCGGCTTCACAGGCTCGGGGATCATCCGGCCCTCGGTGGTATCCCAGGACCTGTCCACATGCATGGCACACAATTTTCGCCCCTGCCCTGAACCAGCACACGGGTCGCGATGGGTACTAGGACGTTCGGACACTTGTGGGCAACCGGGTACGGGGGAACTGTGAGGTGGATCATTTCCCACCCCCAGGAGTCGTTCTCATGCCCCGACAAGACACCTCACGCCGGCGCCGAGCGGTCGGGGCCGCCTGCGCGACCTTCCTGGTGCCCCTCGCCCTGTCCACAGTCAGCCAGTCGCCGGCCGAGGCCGCGTCGTCCAAGGGCTGTGACGGTGGAGGCTTCACCGTGCTCGGCAAGGGCGCCGGCTTCGAGGGCACCGTGCCCGCTCCCACCGGCCGCTTCCGTGTCCAGGGCAGGTACGCGCAGTTCGACGTCGACCCCGCGGACTTTGCTGTCTACGAACAGTCCTTCACTGGTGCCGCCAACCCACTCGACCAGACCGGCGGCCGGTTCACGCCGATCTATGCCTCCAAGGTGCCCGACCACCGCGGCCTGACTCTGTCGAGCAGCATCTCGATCTCGATCGACGATGAGGCCATCCAGCTCTCCCGCACCGGGACGGGCCTGTCGATGTCGCTGCAGGCCAAGGACTGCGCCTCGGGTGGGATCTTCCAGATGGAGCCGGAGCGCGGTGACGGCACGCGGACCAGGATTGTGCACCGCCTAGCAGACACTGCCTTCTACTACGACAACCCGCTGTTCCGAGCCCGGCTGGGCCAGTTCCTCGGGTCGGGCTGCGCCAGCGTCGAGACCGGTCCTCCTGGACAGTTCTGCGTGCGCGTCACGCCCCGCGTGAACATCGGCAACGACATCTCTCCGCTCTTCGCGGTCCGGGACAGCGCCCAGGTCGCGACCCGGATCCTCCAGGCGGAGTGCGGGCCCGACTTCACCAACGCACTTAGGTTGGCCGAGACCCGCGACCACTGTGGTGGCATGTCGATCTGGGACGTCGCCAGCGGCGGCCGGATGGGCATGGTGACCGGCGAGGACGCCACCGAGGTGGCAAACCCGCCGACAGTGTGCGTCCAGAACTGCCAGGCGCAGAACCAGGTCCGTGGCCGGCTCGCCAACCTTGGGAGCCCCTTCCCCGCGCCGCTCGCGAGCCGGCTCACGCCGCGCAAGTCGACCGACGGCCTGCTGGCCCCGCTGACGCCCTGACCCCAGCGGCGATCGGGCCGCGCACTTGCTGCGCCGATCGCCGTGCGCCGGCGGTCAACCAGAACCTGACAGGTCCCAAGAATCGACCTGATTCCAAGGCCCGACCAGGGTTGCCATCGATCGCTAGCTGGGATCCGGTCACCTCGCAGGATCGACATCGAGCCTCGCTCCGGCCTCGTTGGTGGTGGGAGCGGTTAGGGCCGCCAGACGCTCATCCGACACGATCGCTGACAGCGCCGCGGGATCCAGAACCCCTCGTTTGCCGTAGGTCTCGTACAGAGCGAACACCACACGCCCGGTCCCCGGGTTGACGGATTGTGCCATCACGGTCGAACCAGACAAGTTTTCGTCACTGAAGGCTTCGCCCACCCCCGAGGCGAGGATGGTCCCGTCCGCCGATTCTTCGCAGGCGCCCGGTCCGGTCATCCGATCGCTGAGGTCAGCACAACTCGTGACCGGTGCGTCCCCCTCGATCTGGACCGCCACGACCAGTATGTCCTTGGCTGCACCAGGGAATCGGACCTCCACGGCGACCGTGTCATCCTCACCGCCAGCGCTGAATCCGGCCACCTGATCGGCACCGAGGAGTTCCTGGACCACCGCTGCGATGCCCGCGGGCGTGATGGGCTCCAGCGTGGACGTGGATGTCTGCATCGGTCCTGGATCGCTGGCCTTCGATGTGTCCTGGGCGCAACCCGCAACGGTGACTATCAGTACGAACAGCACAGCGAGGATTCTGGTCATGGTGCCCACTGTCCTCGCTGGAGTACCTTTTGGAATGAGTACGCGGGACTAGTCCGGATGGCCTGATGGTTCGGTCCGGATCGGGCCCAGATTGACGTGGCCTCCCCACCAGTAAGGCCAGCTGATTTTTGCCATAACGCGTGAGCCCTGATCGCACACGAATCCAGCGCCTCGCTACCTACACCGTCGATCCGGACTGCACTCCCCGTCTGAACTCGGAGCGGGCAAGAACACGCTCGATGAGTATCAGGCGCGGCCCATGGCTGGGACGCTGGTGCTCGCGACCAGGCGCCGCCTGGGGCCACACCGTGTTGACGATCGGCGCAGCGGTCGCGACCAACGCCACCGTCTTGACCCTGCTCGTCCAGATCTTCGACATCGTTACCGTGATCTCGGCATATCGCGATCACGGACCCGGAGGTCAGGCCGGCAGCGGCACGGCAGGAGGAGTGATCTGGAGTCGCTCGACACGGTGGCCGCGGATAAGATCTACCCGCGGCCACGTGATCATCGAACAGGTCCACTCCGACCGGAGGAACTCCGCCCTGGCACACCTTCCCTCGAGTGCTTTGGGAGCGGACGCAGCCTGGCTCGTGCTCGCGGTGATGGCGTTCAACCTCACCCGTGCCGCAGCCACCATCAGCGGCCGAGCGTTGGCCACAGCCACCACCGCGACACTCCGCCACTAACTCACATCGCTGTCCCCGTTCGGGTCGCGTCGTCGGCAGGCAGAAGCATCTTGCACCTACGGGCACAGTGGCCCTGCGCAACCGCCTGGATAGCCGTTGTTCAGTCACGGTTGACTGTGACAGGTTTGCTGTGGCCCCATCGTGACGGCCTGAGTTGGCCCCACGCGCGACTCGCCGGGGTGGTTGTGACCGCAGCCGGCCTGCTCTTCGCGACCTCACCATCGACTTCCTGCTCAACATCTCGATCGTGTGGTCCTACGCCGACACGGGAGACCCGGCGCAGCGATCGAGTCGTGACCAACACCGTGAGGGTGATTCTCGCTTGGCCCGCGATCATCCGTTTGGGGTTCGCGGCGAAGCGGTATGAGCGGACTCCGCCTCGGCGGCGGCATATCGGAAGTTCCGTGTAGCCGAACGGCGGCGCAAGGACGCCCCCCTTCGCGCTAGCGACGCATCCTGCCGGTCGTCGTCGGATCCCTGTCAGATGAACACATCTGCATAGGAGACGACGTTGAACAGCACACCGAGCAAACCGATCACGAAGGCGGCTTGCGAGAGCTTGCGGCCTTTCGTCGCGTAGATTCCGGCCCAGCCGAGCAACGCACCGCCGGCCGCGAGTCCGGGAGGGAACCCGGTCCAGAAGCCTGGTGCCATCAGCGTGCCCAGGATGGCGAGTGCCAGGGCCAATCCACCGGAACTTTCCCGACGAAGTGCCCACGGCAGCACCAGCCCGAAGACGACGCCCACGGTGACCGCGGCGATGGCGGCATACACCAGGAGCATGCCAAGACCGATGTCCGGAGGCGAGGGTGGCGGGGCGAAGTCGTTGACGGGATAGGAGACCGTGAAGAGGAAGGCCGCGACCGCGGTAGGCCACAACAACTTTCCAGCCTGTACCCGATGGCTGCGGTTGCGGTCGACGGTCTGTGAGTTGCTCATGGGCGCGGACCCTTCGAGAGGAACGGCAGAGGCGTGCCCAACGGGTCCGAGCGGTACGCCCCTGGCCGGCAAGACTACGAGGCGAAGGGCGTGCACGGAAGACGACCGCCCGTTCCGTGCGGGTTCAGGCGTTCACTCGTCCTCGGGCACTCAAGTTGAATCGCCCCGAGACCGATTGTCCGTCAGGCGAGTGCCGGCGTTCGCACCAGAGGGCAGCCGGTCGACCAATGCGTCAGCCCCGGTGTGCGCTGTCCGCCATGGCTCGTTGGTCCAAGGGCTAGCAAGCCGGATCTCCACCTCATCCGCCAGGTAGGCGCGATCGCCTCGAAATCATCCGCGGTGGCTTAAAGCACCTCGCGTAGATCTTGCGTCAGGGCCGCTAGGGCGAGCAGGGGGATCAGCGCGAACAGTGCGGACACGAGGATCCGCGACCACAGGTTCCCCAAGACTGGACCGAGCAGTGCGCGACGCAACGGCAGGAGGATGCTGACGAGGAGCAGCTGGATGACGAGAACGGGCAGCGCCTGCGGGAACATCAGCGGCGCGAGG
>NZ_JANPEO010000251.1:0-2154 GCF_031422975.1 Nocardioides sp.
GCTGGACCTGCGCCGACTCGTCGGCGGCCAGGACCGCGATCACCGACGAGTCGACGGTGGCGCAGCCCGACAGCGCGCTAGTGACGAGCAGGCAGCAGATCAGCAGAACGATGCGCATGACCGGCACATGGTGTCACCCAGGCGCTAGCCCCGACCACTCGACGTACGCAGGCGCCGCGAGACGGAGTCGATCGCCACGGCGAGCAACAGCACCGCACCGGTGACCATGAACCGCACCGACGAGTCCACCCCGACCAGGTTGAGCCCGGTCTGGATCGCCTGGAGGACGATGATGCCGAGCATCGCGGAGTAGGCAGACCCGCGCCCACCGAACAGCGAGGTGCCGCCGATGACCGCGGCCGCGATGGCCGTCAGGTTGGTGTCGGTGGTGCCGCTGGCCTGCGAGACGCTCGTCTGCAGGCCGGCCGCGAGCAGTCCACCGACGGCGGCGAGCAGCGAGCACAGCGCGAACACCGAGAAGTAGACCCGACTCACCTTGATGCCCGAGCGACGCGCCGCCTCCTCGTTGCCACCGACGGCGAAGACGTGACGTCCCCAGGTCGTACGCCGCAGCGCGAGGTCCATCAGCACGACGAGCAGCACGAAGAAGAGCCACAGGTAGCTCCAGCCCCGGTCGATGTTGACGTAGTAGGTCAACAGCGCGAGTCCGCCCACGAGCAGGCCGGCCTTGACCAGGACGAGTGCGAGCGGCGGGCTGCTCAGCTCGGCGGCGGTCCGCTGCCGGATGGCGAGCATCTGCGAGCCGACGTACACCAGCCCGACCAGCAGCACCATGGCGTAGGACACCGTGGGGCTGAGGAACTCGAACCGGGTGAACTGCACCAGGAACGAGTCGGAGGGCAGGTTGATCGTGCCGTTCTTGCCGAGCACGTAGAGCAGTGCGCCCTGGAAGCCGAGGAGCCCCGCGAGCGAGAACACGAACGATGGCACGCCGAGCTTGGTGTAGAGCACGGCATAGAGCGCACCGATGGCCACCCCGACCGCCATCGCAGCAAGGATCGCGACGAGCATCGACTGGCCGTGCTCGACGAGCAGCACTGCCATGGTGGCGGCCGTGAAGCCGCTCACCGAGCCGACGGACAGGTCGATCTCGCCGAGGAGCAGGACGAGCACGATGCCGAGTGCGATGATGCCGATCGGCGCCGCGAACTGGCTGATCGAGACGAGGCTGCGCGACGACAGGAAGCGCGGCTCCTGGCTGTAGAAGCCGATGCAGATGATGACCAGGCCGATCACGACCGGCAGGCTGCCCAGCTCACCGGAGCGGAGGCGGTTCCAGAACAGGTGGGCGTAGCCCGCCATCCCCTTGGTCTGGATCAGCCGCTCGTCGGCCAGGTCCGCGGCGACCGTCGATGCGGGCGTCTCCACGTCGAGGTCTTCGCTGACATCGTGGTCAGTCATGCTTCTCACCCCTCTGGGCTCGTGCCGACACGACGTTGTCGGAGGCGCCGGTGATGGCGGCGACAAGGTCTTGGGTGGTGGCGTCCGCGACATTGAACTCGGCCGCGTTGCGGCCGAGGCGGAGGACGACGATGCGGTCGGCCACGGCCTGCACGTCGGCCATGTTGTGGCTGATCAGGATCACGCCGAGCCCGGTGGCGCGCAGCCGCTCGATCAGGTTGAGCACCTCGGCGGTCTGGGCGACGCCCAGCGCCGCAGTGGGCTCGTCGAGCATGACGATCTTGGGGTTGCCCACCAGGGAGCGGGCGATGGCGACGGTCTGGCGCTGGCCCCCCGAGAGCGAGGCGATCGGGATGCGCACCGACGGGATCTTGGCGGACAGCGTGCGGAGCAGTCGCCACGCCTCCTTCTCCATGTGGACCTCGTCGATGAAGGCCCCCAGCCGTTTCTCCTGGCCGAGGAAGAGGTTGGCGACGACATCGAGGTTGTCGCACAGGGCGAGGTCCTGGAAGACCGTGGCGATGCCGAGGGCCTGCGCCTCGGACGGGCCGCCGACAGTGACCTTGCGGCCGGCGAAGGTGATGTCTCCCTCGTCGGGCGAATAGACACCCGAGATGACCTTGACGAGCGTGGACTTGCCGGCGCCGTTGTCGCCGACCAGGGCGACGACCTCGCCCGCCCGGACGTCCATGTGGACGTCCGAGAGGGCTTGGACGGCGCCGAAGCGCTTGG
>NZ_JANPEO010000252.1:0-1837 GCF_031422975.1 Nocardioides sp.
CCAGGTCGCCAAGCTCGAGAGCGTCATCGCCAAGGCCGACATCATCGTCACCTCGACCGGCTGCTTCAACGTCGTCACCGCAGACCACATGCAGCAGATGAAGAACAAGGCGATCCTGGCCAACATCGGCCACTTCGACAACGAGATCGACATGGCCGGCCTGGCGAAGGTCTCGGGCATCAGCAAGACCGAGAACAAGCCGCAGGTCCACGAGTGGACGTTCGAGGACGGCGAATCTAGCATCGTGCTGTCCGAGGGCCGCCTGATGAACCTCGGCAACGCCACCGGACACCCGAGCTTCGTCATGTCGAACTCCTTCTCGAACCAGACGATCGCCCAGATCGAGCTGTTCGGGAAGACCGACGAGTACTTCGACGAGCAGGGTGCACCCAAGGTCGAGACGCTGCCCAAGCACCTCGACGAGAAGGTCGCCCAGCTCCACCTCGACGCGCTGGGGGTCGAGCTCACCGAGCTCACCAAGGAGCAGGCTGAGTACCTCGGCGTCGACGTCGCCGGGCCGTACAAGCCGGAGCACTACCGCTACTGACGGGTGGGGGTTCTTGGCCAAGTGCGCATGGTGAGGCGCCGCCGGGCTGGTTGCTCGGCGGCGCCTCGTCGTCCGACCGGCGAGGCCGCACTGCGTGGTCATCGCCCGATGCCGTCTGTGAAGCTGCCGTTCCTGCGGTTGTCCGCAAGGAGCACGTGTTCCCCGGGACACCTTGTTATGTTCAGGCCGTGACATCACCTGGGGGGTCGAACTCCGTCGGTTCGACGATCCGCTCTGTTCGCCTGACTCAGGCTGGAGCGGCGTTCGTGGTGCTTGGTTGCCTGTTGTTGCTGGCGTTCCAGCTCTGGACGTCCGGCAGGGGGCTGGACCTGTTGGACGAGGCCTACAGCCTGTCGCTCGCGTCCCAGCCGGCAGCCTCCATCAGAGGCGGCGACGTCTTCCTCTACGGATTCGTCGTCCACCCCCTGTTCCTTCTGGCTGGCCAGCACATCGCGACCTACCGCGTTCTGGGATTGGTCATCCTCGTGGCGGCAGCCCTCTGGATGGTGGTCGAGGTCGAGCTGAACCTTCGGGTGCGCGGGGTGCACGTGGCGCGGTCTTCCCGCGCTGTCATGATTCTCGTCGTCGCGGTCAGCACGATCTCGGTGCTCGCTGTGCGTAGCCCGGGCTACAGGTCGGTTGCCCTCGTCGGCATGATGCTCGCGATCGCGGCGCTCGCGCGGATGTCGCGAGGGCGTCCGGCGTCCGGGGGGCTCGTTCTCGGCATCGCGGGCGTCCTGGTCTTCACCGGAAAGCCCACCTCCGCTGCTGCACTGGCCGTTGCGGCGGCGATCTTTCTCATCGTGGAGCGAAGTGCTGGACTTCGGGCCCTCCTGTGGATGGCGCTAGGCCTCGCGCTCTCGGTCGTCGGGCTCTCGCTGATGTCTGGGCTCACTCCCGTGGGGCTCTACGGCTTTCTGCTCAGGGGTTACGCTCAGGTGAGCGCGTACGACTCATATCAGTCCGTGTGGTCGATGCTCGGGCTGGGTGCGTTCAACCTGCAGACGTCGATTCGAGCAGCCGTGGTTCTCTGGTTGCTGTTGGTCGTCCCGGCTGCCATCGTCTTCGTCCTGCTCAGCAGGCTCGCCCCCGGCGTGCGGGTCGTCGGCACCCTCATCGTGCTGGTGCTGGGAACCGCCGCCGCGACCTGGGTCGCGATGCAAGGTCTCGTCGAGCAGGGATTCGGCGTCCAGGTCCAGCCCGTGACGCTGGCCATCCCGATGGTGGCGCTGCTGTTGCTGGCTCGACACCGATGGTGGTCGCGCACATCGAAGGGCACCGTCGAGCCAG
>NZ_JANPEO010000253.1:0-2616 GCF_031422975.1 Nocardioides sp.
CAGCCGTCCAGCACCCCACCGGCGGTGCGGGAACCGTAGTGGGCGGCCACGGCGGCGGCGGTGACGTCGACGCCGATCGCGGTGAGCATCTGGTGGGCCATGCCGCGCACGTGGGTGTCGCCGACGATGGGGGACAGGCCCACCACCGGGGCGGAGGTGGCTCTCAGGGCGCTCCTGATGCCGGGCACGCCGAGGATCGTGCCCACGGAGACGACGGGGTTCGACGGCGGCACGATGACCAGGTCGGCGTCGTTGATGGCCTCGAGCACGCCCGGTGCGGGGGTCGACTGGTCCAGACCGACGAACGCCAACGCCTGCGCGGGCACCTCGGCATGCAGGCGCACCCAGTACTCCTGGAAGTGGATGACACGCTTCCCGCTCGGCTCGTCGGGGTCGGCGATCGCGACGTGCGTCTCGACCCGGTCGTCGCTCATCGGCAACAACCGGACGCCCGGCTGCCAGCGCCGGCAGAGCGCCTGGGTGACCTCCGAGAGGGAGTAGCCCGCCTCCAGCATCTGGCTCCGGACGAGGTGGGTCGCGATGTCGCGGTCGCCCAGCCCGAACCAGGTCGAGTCCACGCCGTACGCCTCGAGTTCCTCCTTGGCGCTCCACGTCTCGTCCCGGCGGCCCCATCCGCGCTCGACGTCGATGCCCTCGCCGAGCGTGTACATCACGGTGTCCAGGTCGGGGCAGACCTTGAGGCCGTGGATCCACAGATCGTCGGCGGTGTTGGCGACGACCGTGACGACCGCGTCACCGGCCACGCCCGGGAGCGAGCGGAGGGCGATGCCGTGCAGCAGGCCCTGGAGGAACCTCGCGCCGCCCATGCCGCCGGAGAGAACGGTGATCTTCTGCATGCGAGCAGCCTGCCCTACTGCGCATCCCCCGTTCGGCGTCGACCCATGGCCCGTTCGGGCTATACCAGATTCGGGCTTGACTTCATGGGTACGACAGGCATGTAATTCCCACAGTGTTGTTCACATCGTTCGACACGCACCACCAAGGGTCGAAAGGGCGAAAGCCATGAGAGCAGAACTGTTTCTCCTTGAGCCGGACGCCGAAGACATGGGTTGGCAGGACCGTGCGCTCTGCGCGCAGACCGACCCGGAGGCCTTCTTCCCGGAGAAGGGCGGCTCCACGCGCGAGGCCAAGAAGGTCTGTCTGACGTGCGAGGTCCGCACCGACTGTCTCGAGTCCGCACTGATGAACGACGAGCGCTTCGGTATCTGGGGCGGACTCTCCGAGCGGGAGCGTCGCAAGCTGAAGAAGCATGCTGTCTGAGTCGAAGCACCGACCACCAGTCGCGCCCCGGGTCGTCCTCGCCCCGGGGCGACTGCATTTCAGGGCTGACCGCCTCCTCGCTAGGGTGCTCCGGTGACCGTCACCGCCCTGCTCGTCAGCCATGACGGGGCGCGATGGTTGCCCGCGGTCCTCGACGGCGTGGCGGCCCAGAACCGTTCGGTCGATGCGTTCGTCGCCGTCGACACGGGGAGCCGGGACGAGAGCGTCGAGCTGGTTCGAGCGGCCTGGGGCAACGAGGCCGTGCACGTGCTCGAGAGCTCGACGACCTACCCGCAGGCCGTGCGCGCCGCCCTCGCCACGTTGCCCCCCGTCGCCTCCGACGACGAGTGGATCTGGCTGCTGCACGACGATGCCAACCCGGCCCCCGACGCGCTGCTGGCACTGACGCTGGCGTTCGAGGAGTACCCCGAGGCCGACATCCTCGGTCCCAAGCTGCGCGAGTGGCCCTCGCTGCGGCGGCTGCTCGAGGTCGGCCTGACGATCACCGGCACCGGCCACCGAGAGACCGGACTCGAGCGCGGCGAGTACGACCAGGGGCAGCACGACGACGCCCGCCGGGTCCTGGCCGTCAACACCGCCGGCATGCTCGTGCGCCGACGTGTGCTCGAGGACCTCGGGGGCTTCGACGACGAGCTGCCCATCTTCGGCAACGACATCGACTTCGGCTGGCGCGCCGCCCAGGCAGGCCACCGGACGATGGTGATCCCGCAGGCGGTCGTCTTCCACGCCGAGGCCGCTCACCGCGGCGTACGCCGAACACCGCTGACCGGACGCCACACGCACTACCAGGAGCGCCGGGCCGCCCTGTTCACGATGCTCGCCAACGCTCCCGGGCGCCGGCTGCCGTGGCAGGTCATCCGCCTGTTCCTCGGTTCGCTGCTCCGCGTCCTGGGCTACCTCGTCGTCCGAGCGGTGGGGGAGGCGCTCGACGAGCTCGCGGCGGTGGTGTCGGTCTACTCCCGACCTGGCCACCTGCGCGCTGCCCGCCGCGCGCGCGCCGCTCGACGGGGCCGGGCCGCTGATGCCCGCCCGTTGCTGGCGCCCGGGTGGCTGCCCTACCGGCACGGACTCGACTTCCTCACCGACCTCGCGGCCGCGGCGACCAACCAGGCCGCCGATGTCGCGGAGCGCCGCCGCGACGCGAAGCTCGCGGCCGCCGAGCCGTCCCCAGCGAACGGGAGCGGGTCGCGCCCGCTCGGCGACGAGGAGGACGAGTTCCTCCAGGACTCCGGCATGGTGGCCAGGTTCGTGACCAACCCGGTGGCGATGGTGCTCACCCTCTTCGCCGTTGTGGCGATCGTCGCGGCCCGGCCG
>NZ_JANPEO010000254.1:0-4049 GCF_031422975.1 Nocardioides sp.
CCGAAATCCGAACTCGAGCTAGAAGCGCATCTCCCGCAGCATCGCGCAGTCCTGCTTCATGCCGGCGTAGTCGGGCCCGTAGTCGTTGAACTCCCAGCCGAAGGCCTGCTCGTAGAACGCTCGCGACGCTGCGAGGTCGACGACGTTGAGCTCGATGTAGTCGATGACGTGATGTGTCTGGTCCATGCCTGCCACGTTACGACCGACCGCCGACATCGAGGTCTGGACGAGTGCAGCGACGCGGCTCGCGGGCCCATAGGCTTGGGCGAGATGAGCGACATGGACGAAATCCCCAAGACCCTCCTGATCACCATCACGGGCAAGGATCGCCCCGGTGTCACGTCGGCGATGTTCTCGACCTTCGCGGCAGCGGGTGTCGAGGTCCTCGACATCGAGCAGATCGTGCTGCGTCGCCGGCTCGTCCTCGGCGTGCTCGTCACCGCCCCGCGTGACTGGAAGAAGCTGCGCCTCGCCGTCGAGCAGACCGCCGAGGGGCTCGGCATGCAGGCCGACGTCGAACGCGGCCAGGGCGACAACAAGCCCCGGCGTGTCGGCCGGTCGCACGTCACGATGATCGGTGCCCCGCTCAAGGCATCGGCGATGGCCGCCATCGCCGGCCGGATCGCCGACTGCGGCGCCAACATCGACCGGATCGAGCGCATGGCGCGCTATCCCGTGACCGCGATCGACCTGGCCATCTCCGGCGTGGAGCCCGAGATCCTGCGGCCCCTGCTGGCGGCCGAGGCGGCCAAGCAGGGCGTGGACATCGCCGTCCAGCCCGCCAACCTGCTGCGCCGCTCGCTGCGCCTGATCGTGATGGACGTCGACTCCACCCTGATCCAGGGCGAGGTGATCGAGATGATCGCCGCCCACGCCGGCTGCGAGGCCGAGGTCGCGGAGATCACCGCGCGGGCGATGTCCGGCGAGCTCGACTTCGAGGAATCGCTGCGCTCGCGGGTGGCGCTGCTCAAGGGCGTGCCGGCCGAGGCACTCGACGAGGTCTACGAGGCGATCACCCTGGCCCCAGGCGCCCGCACGCTCGTGCGCATCCTGCGTCGGCTCGGCTACCGGTTCGCGATCGTCTCGGGCGGCTTCAGCCAGATCACCGACCGGCTGGCGGCCGACCTCGGCATCCACTACTCGCGCGCCAACGAGCTGGAGATCGCCGACGGGCTGCTGACCGGCCGCGTCATCGGGGACGTGGTGGACCGGGCCGGCAAGGCGCGCGCGCTGCGCGAGTTCGCCGCCGACATCGGCGTCACCGAAGCAGCGACCATCGCCATCGGCGACGGCGCCAACGACCTCGACATGCTCAACGCGGCCGGGCTCGGCATCGCCTACAACGCCAAGGCAGTGGTGCGCGACGCCGCCGATGCCTCGGTCAACGTGCCCTACCTCGACACGATCATGTATCTGCTCGGCATCACCCGCGAGGAGATCGAGGCCGCCGACGCCGAGGCCGGCTTCGTCACGCCGGCTCCCCCCGTCTGAGCCCCCGGACCAGGCCCAGGACCACGCAGCCGCCCGACTCGTCGTCGGTCACCACCTCGGTCGCCAGTCCGGCCGCGAGCATCGCGCCCTCGGTGAGCGGTGCCTGCGCCCGCGACGTCTCGATCAGGAGCACACCCCCGGGCGCGAGCCACGCCGACGCCTCGGCCGCGATCCGGCGATGCAGGTCGACCCCGTCGGCACCGCCGTCGAGGGCCATCGCCGTCTCGTGCTCACGGGCCTCGGGCGGCATCAGCTCGATGTGGTCGGTCGGCACATAGGGAGCGTTGGCCGCCACGACGTCGACTCGCCCACGGAGGTCGCCCGGCAGGTCGGCGTACAGGTCGGAGGCGTGCACGTGGCCGTGCGGGACGTTGACGCGGGCGCACTCCAGGGCGACCGGGTCCAGGTCGCCGAGGTGGATCTCGCGTGCCGTGACGGTGGCCGCGACCGGGCCGACGCCACAGCACAGCTCCAGCAGCACTGACCCCGGCCCGCAACGGTCGGCGGCGATTCGCGCCAGCAGCTCGGTACGCCGCCGAGGGACGAAGACACCCGGGCGGACCTGCAGTCGCCGGCCCGCGAACGCGACCCAGCCGAGGACCGTCTCGAGGGGCTCACCCGCGAGGCGTCGCCGGACGAGTGCCTCCAGGCCCGCGCCTCGGTGACCGCTGCCCAGGAGCAGCGCCGCCTCCTCCTCGGCGAACACGCAGCCCGCTGCCCGGAGCCGGGCCGCGAGCTCGTCGCTGGTCAGTCGCGCCCCACGTGGAAGGCGGTCACCGAGGCCGACGCCATGGCCAGGTCGCCCCAGCTGCCGTGGAAGGTCAGCACCGTGAGGGCACAGGTGGGATAGCCACCGGCCATGTCCACGATCGCCGCCGGATCGCCCTCGCCGTCGTCGAGCATCTGGGCGAGGTAGGCGACTGTCGGGTTGTGGCCGATCACGAGGAGTGAGCGCGCCTCGGCCGGGGTCTCGCGCATGAGGTCGAGCGCGGTGTCCGGTCCAGCGGAGTAGAGGCCGTCCTCGAACACGGGCGAGATGCTCCAGCCCGCTCCTTCGGCCACGGCCCCCCAGGTCTCCTGGGTCCGGGTCGCGCTCGAGACGAGGGCGTGATCGGGGGTGAAGCCCCGCTCCGCCAGCCAGCGGCCGGCGGCAGCCGCGTCAGCCCTGCCCTTCTCGGCGAGCCGTCGTTCCTGGTCGCTCTCACCCCAGGACTCCGCCTTGGCATGGCGCATCACGACGATAAGACGTGCGTCGGGCGAGGAATCCAGGGGTGGCATCGGGCAACTCTCCCAGCACGCGCCAAGACTGTCACGCTCTCATGACAGCACCGGGGTGACAGGTGGCGCCGGGACGAGGACTCGTCGCGCTAGCCTGCGTCCCATGCCCTCAGCCCCCACCCGCGGCCCTCTGATGATCATCGGCGGTGCCGAGGACAAGCTCCGCAAGCGCACCATCCTCAAGGACTTCGTCGCCGCCAGCGGCGGCAGCGAGGCGCGCATCACGGTCATCCCGACCGCGTCGTCGCTCGGCGCGGAGATCGTGGACGTCTACGAAGCCCTGTTCACCAAGCTCGGCGCGGCGGAGGTTCACACGGCACGCCCCGAGTCTCGCGAGGACGCCCACGATCCGGAGCTCATCGAGGTGCTGGAGAAGTCGACCGGCATCTTCATGACCGGCGGCAACCAGCTCAAGCTGTCCGGCGTCATCTGTGGCACGCCCTTCGGTGATGCGATCATCGACGCCCACGAGCGCGGTGCGGTCGTCGCCGGCACCTCGGCCGGCGCGAGCATCCAGTCGTCGCACATGGTCGCCTTCGGCGTCGGTGGCGCGACCCCGAAGCAGCGAATGACGCAGGTCGCCGCCGGCCTCGGCCTGGTCTCCTCGTCTGTGATCGACCAGCACTTCGACCAGCGCAACCGCTACGGCCGGTTGCTGATGATCGTCTCCCAGAGCCCACAGCTGCTGGGGATCGGCGTCGACGAGGACACCGCAGCCATCGTCGAGCAGGTGGGCGACCACGAGGTGCTGCGCGTGATCGGCCGCGGCTCGGTGACGATCTTCGACCCTGCCCGCATGGTGTCCAACGCACACGAGGCTCACCGCTCGGCTCCCCTGCTGGCGAGCGGCGTGGTGCTGCACATGCTGCCCGCGGGTGCCGCGTACGACCTGACCACCCGCACGCTGGTCCCGCGGCCGCAGGAGGTCGACGACGCCGAGGCGGCCGAGATCGCCGAGGCCGGGCGCGACCTGGGCCAGCTCGCCCGGGACATCGCCGCCGGCGACGTCTCCCCGACCAACCTGCGGCGCCGGCTGGCCCGCAACCGGCGCCGGGTGACCGCGTCCCCCACCCTTGAAGCACCCCCTGCAAGTGACGGAGACCGTGCATGAGCGAGCGACCCACCCCTGACCTGACGACCATCGAGACGCGGGTCTATCGCGGCGCCAACGTGTGGTCCTACGAGAAGTCCATCCACCTGGTCGTCGAGCTCGGCTCCCTCGAGGAGTTCCCCACCAACACGCTGCCCGGCTTCTGCGACGAGCGCGGCTCGATGCTGCC
>NZ_JANPEO010000255.1:0-5520 GCF_031422975.1 Nocardioides sp.
GATTTTCGCCGATGCGTCGGTGGAGAAGAACTTGACCGAAGTTGTACTTCGTTATTGTCGTCGTCGTATCGACAGAATGCTCAAACTGGTCGATCTATCGGCCGACAAATCAGTTGCGAATCTGGCCACTAGTTACGCCGCCCAGACGGCCAGGATCGATGTTGCTGCGCTAGCTAGCGGGATGGAACACGAGATATCTGCCGCTATCGCCCAAGATGATCTCGACGCACTTCTAGCCGTCTACGATCGCAAGAAGGCGCTGATGGCACTTGCATCGGCTCATTTGCGCAGTTGGAAGGTTGACGTCTTTACTGCATGGGTTACCCGCGCGATTCGAAGCTCCCGAGACGATCGACTTCAGCAGGCAATTCGTGCCGTACTTCCGGAGGTGACGGCTCGCTAACGGCGACGCGCGAGTCTACGCCGCTCCCGCAGCGTGCGAGGCCGGAGCTCTCGGGGATTGGCGCGGCGGGGTCAAGGGCCGCGAGTCGCCACCTGATCACCTTTCGCCCGTCCAAGCATGGGCCGCGTCATAGTGGGCGGAGTGACGCGCCTCAGCTCCGCAGCCAAGCCGGCCTGGAGGCGTTGTCGGTGGTGTCTGCTTGAGTGGATTCATGCCCACCACCACGGCTCTCGAGGGCCTGACCGAGGACCAGCTCCTCGCTCACGCCGAGACGGTGGCGCGCGCCAAGAGGCAAGCTGAGGCGGAGACGATCCGCCTCGCCGTCCAGCACGCGGTCCTCAACAATCCCGACCGCCTCGACCCCGCTGAGGCCAGGCGTCCCGGGCGCGAGCAGGCGAAGCGGTTCGGGGGAGTGGGCACGCCAGAGGTGCTGGAGTTCGCGCCGGCCGTTCTGGGCGCGCGGCTCCAGATCTCGACGGGCGCGGCGCACTCCTTGATGGCCGATGCCCTCGATATCGCCCATCGACTCCCGCGGTTGTGGCGCCGTGTCCAGGCCTTGGAGGTCAAGGCGTCCTACGCCCGCTTCGTCGCACGCAGGACGCGCGACCTCGGCACCGAGCAGGCGGCGTACGTCGACAAGCGGGTCCACCGGGCCGCCGACGGCCGGATCCCGTGGACCCGGTTCGAGGCCCTCGTCGAGGGCGCCATCGCGGCCAGCGATCCCGCGGACGCCGCCGAACGCGAGCGCGACGCAGCGACGCGCCAGCTCGCCCAGCCCACCCGCTCCACCGATGCCGGGATGCGCGGCTTCTACGTCCGAGCGCCGCTCCACGTCATCGCCCGCCTCGACGCGATGGTCACGCACCTCGCACGCATCCTGCTCGAGCTCGGCGAGACCGGCAACGACGACGAGCACCGCGTGAAGGCGGTCTTGATCCTCACCAACCCGAAGCGCGCGTGCGAGCTGTTGGAGCACTACGCCGCCTGGCAGCACCGCTGCGACGATCCCGGTGAAACCGGGGAACCCCGCGCCGGCGAGAAGCCCGAGATCGACTGGCGGCAGCTGATGCCGACGGTGGTCCTGTTCCTCCATGCCTACGCAGGCACGGGGGAGCCCGGCATCGCCCGCGTCGAGGGCCACGGACCCGTCACGGACGCCTGGATCAAGCAGCACCTCGGCCCGGACACCACTTTCACGATCACCCCCGTGTGTGACCTCAACGGCCAGGCGCCCGTCGACGCCTACGAGATCCCCGACCGACATAGACAGGCCGTGCATCTGATGACGCCGGCCGACACCTTCCCGTGGGGAGCCAACCTGTCCCGCACCCAGCAGATCGACCACACCGTGCCCTACCGCCGCGGTGCGGCGAAGGGCGCCGGGCAGTCAAGGGTGGGCAACTACGGGCCGATGACCGGTTTCCATCACCGGGTCAAGACGCACGGACGCTGGCAGGTGCAGCAACCGTTCCCCGGGGTCTACGTGTGGCGGGATCCTTACGGCGCCATGTACCTCGTCGACCACACCGGCACCCGCCGGCTCGCGGAGACCAGGAGCGAGGCCGCCACAGCCACGATGAGCCGGGCCGAGCTCTTCTTCCGAAAGTCAGTGGCGCTCGTCGCGTAGGAGCAGTGAGCCAGACTTGGCCCGTGATCCAGCGCCTCTTCGTCTACGGCACCCTCGCCCCGGGCCAACCCAACGAGCACGTGCTCGCCGACATCGACGGCGAGTGGGAGCCGGCGTCGGTACGCGGCGTCCTGGTGAAGGAGGGTTGGGCCTTCGAGCACGGCTATCCGGCGATTGCGCTCGACCCGGCTGCGCCCGAGGTCAACGGGATGCTCTTCGTCTCGGCGCATCTCGACGAACACTGGGCCCGACTCGACGAGTTCGAGGGCATCGGCTACCGGCGCGTTACCACCCTGGCAGCGAGCAAGGCCGGGCTCGTGGAGGCCCAGGTCTACGTCACAGCCCCAGCATCCGACCGATGATCTCCTTCTGGATCTCGGTCGTCCCGCCGTAGATCGTCTGGATCCTCGAGTCGGTGTAGGCCCGCGAGATCGGATACTCCGACATGTAGCCGTAGCCACCGTGGAGCTGGACGCCGGCATCCACGGTCCGCTTCTGCAGCTCGGTCGTCCACCACTTCGCCATCGACGCGAGCGACGTGTCGACGGTGCCGGCGTTGAGGCGTAGCACGCAGTCGTTGATGAACACCCGCGCGATGTGGGCCTCGGTCGCCATCTCGGCGAGCATGAACCGGTTGTGCTGGAACTTCCCGATCGGCTTCCCGAAGGCCTCGCGCGACTTCGCGTAGTCGAGGCACAGGTCCAGCACGTGCTCGATCGCGGCCACCGCGATGCAGGCGATCGAGATCCGCTCCTGGGGCAGGTTCTCCATCAGCGAGACGAAGCCCGAGCCCTCGGCGCCGAGCAGGTTCTCCTTGGGCACGTGCACGTCGGTGAACGACAGCTCTGCGGTGTCCTGCGCGTGCAGCCCCATCTTGTCCAGGTTGCGCCCACGCTCGAAGCCCGGCATGCCCCGCTCGACCGCGAGCAGTGAGATGCCCTGGTGCCCGGCGTCGGGGTCGGTGCGGGCGACCACGATCACCAGGTCGGACAGGATGCCGTTGCTGATGAAGGTCTTCGACCCGTTGAGCACGTAGTGGTCCCCGGCATCGACGGCCGTGGTCCGGATGCCCTGCAGGTCGGACCCGGCGCCGGGCTCGGTCATGGCGATGGCCGAGATGAGTGAGCCGTCCACGAGTCCAGGCAGCCACCTCGCCTTCTGCGACGGCGTCCCGAGCGCCGAGATGTAGGGAACGATGATGTCGCTGTGCACGGCGAAGCCGGGCCCGGACGCGCCTGCCCGTGCGGCTTCCTCGGCCAGCACCATGTTGTAGCGGAAGTCCTTGATCCCCGCGCCGCCGTACTCCTCCTCGACGTCGAAGCACAACAGCCCGGCCTTGCCCGCCTCCAGCCACACGTCGCGCGACACGATGCCGTCGGCCTCCCACTGGGCGTGGAAGGGGATGACGGACCGCTCGAGGAACGCGCGGGCGGTGGCGCGGAAGTCCTCGTGCTCCTGCTCGAGGATGGAGGGGCGTTCAGGCATGCGGGTCCCTTTCGTTGAGTGCATCGAGCATCGAGAGCGGTCCGAGGTCGGCGAGGCGGTGCCCGTCGGGATAGCTGAGCGCCCGGTGGAGGTAGGGCGTGCGTCGCGGCGGCGCGAAACGCAGCACCCGACCGCGCAGCCTCAGCGAACGGCGCACGAGGGCGACGAACCACCGTGGCTGGGCCGGCAGCCGCAGCGCCTCCCGCAGCGGTGTGTCCATCAGCGCGATCGTCACTCGACGCACGAGCGGGCGCACCGGCAGCGGCGCCACGGCACGCGCGATGTCGATGGAGGCCTCGGCGAGCGCGGTGTTGGCCGGGTCGGGGGAGAAGTGCGTTCGCTCGTAGTCGAGCAGCAGCTGGAGATAGCCGTCGTACGTCGATGGCAGGCCCTTGATCCCCATCAGCTCGCCGAAGCGCGTGGTCACGCGGGTGATCGCGACGAGCTCGTGCGGGTCGAGCGGTCGCCACCCGTACTGCGAGATCCAGCGCACCGGCCCGACGATCGTGGTGGCCAGGACGTAGGCGAACTCGTCGTCGGGGATGTCGTGGTGGCCGTGGATCTGGTTGAGGCGGCGTACGGCGGCGTGCCCGCGCTCGGAGTCGATGCCGTCGATCGTCGCCTCCTGGCCGATCAGGACGGTGTCGTCGTAGCGCTTGATGCCGTGCCGCTCGAACTCGCCCGTGCGGTGCAGCAGCCCCGAGATCGACGGGACGCCGTAGTCGCGCATGAATGCGATCGCGGTGCCCTGCGCGTAGTCCCACGGGAACTCGTGGCGTGCTACCAGGGCCAGGATCTCGTCGTAGTGGGTGTCGGGATCGAGGGCCTGGATGCGGCGCAGGTTGTCGTAGCGACGCGGGTGGGCGAGGCGCCGGGTCAGCGGGTTCAGGACACCCATTCCTTCACCTGCGCGATGGTGGCGGCCGGGTCCTCTGTCGCCGGGGTGAGGGACAGGTTGGTGACGCCCGACTCCCGGAACGCCTCGAGCCGCTCGCGCACGTAGGACGCGGGGCCGACGAGGTTGGCGGCCTCGAGCCACTCGAGCGGGACCAGCGCCTCGGCCTCCTTCTTCTTGCCGGAGAGGTAGAGGTCCTGGATCTGGGCGGCCTCCTTCTCGAAGCCGTAGGCGCAGGCGACGTCGTTGTAGAAGTTCTTCCCCTTCGCGCCCATGCCGCCTACGTATAGCGCGTAGAGCGGCCGCGCGAAGTCGAGGAGCGCCTTCGTCTCCGGCCCCTCGCCGATCGCGACCATGCCGCCGGCGTTGATCTCGAGCGACCCGAGGTCGGGGGAGCGCCTCGCCGTACCGGCCGCGAGGGCGTCGCCCCAGACGAGGTGCGCCTTCTCGGGGTGGAAGAGCATCGGGATCCAGCCGTCGGCGATCTCGGCGGTCTGCTCGACCGACTTCGCCCCGAGCGCGGCGATGTAGATCGGGATCGAGTCGCGCTCGGGGTGGTTCAGGAGCTTCAGCGCCTTGCCGAGCCCGGTGACGGCACCGTCCTGCTTGCTCAACGGCAGCTTGTAGAGGCCGTCGCTCTGGAGCTTCTCCCGCTTGAGACCACGGCGCACGATGTCGATCACCTCGGCGGTGCGGGCGAGCGGCTTGGAGTAGGGCACGCCGTGGAAGCCCTCGATCACCTGCGGGCCGCTCGCGCCGAGGCCGAGGATGGCGCGACCGCCGGAGACGTTGTCGAGGCCGGCCGCGGTCTGCAGCAGCGCGCCGGGGGTGCGCGAGTAGACGTTGAGGATCGCCGAGCCGATCTCGATGGTCTCCGTCTTCGCCGCGAGGTAGCCCATCAGGGTCGGGGCGTCGAAGCCGTAGGCCTCGGCGACCCAGACGGTGTCGAGGCCCGCCTTCTCGAGCTGGCTGACCTGGTCGGCGGCTTCGCGCGGGTTGCCGGCATACATCAGGGGCATCGAGAGCTTCATGACGCCAACTGTGACACCACCACTGTCACAATCGCAAGGAGGGTCAGGCTGGCAGCCGCGGACCGAAGACCACGTCGAC
>NZ_JANPEO010000256.1:0-4687 GCF_031422975.1 Nocardioides sp.
CGGCGCCCGGGATGGCAGACGCGGTCGCGCGACCACCGCTGACGTGCACCATCTTGTCGGCCATCCCGTGGATGACGAGCGCGGGCATGTGCAGGGTGCGCAGTCGCAAGGTGCGGTTGGGCTGGGTGAGGATCGCGAGCATCTGGCGCAGCACGCCACTGGCGGAGACCCCGCGATCGAAGGTGTCCTCGGCCCGCTTGCGCAGGGAGTCGGCATCCACCGGGTGGTCGGGAGAGCCGATCAGGTTCCACACGAGGGCGTTGGTGGCGACGTAGGCCTCCTTGCCGCCGCGACGGGGCGCGATCAGGGTCGGCAGCAGGTCGGGGCTCTGCCAGCCCACGGTCCGGCGACCGGTGGTGGACATGATGCTGGTCAGCGACAGCACCCGCGCGGGCGCCTCGATCGCCATGGTCTGGGCGATCATGCCGCCCATCGAGATGCCCGCCACGTGCGCCGCTGCCAGGCCCAGGTGGTCGAGGAGGGCGAGGCCGTCGCCCGCGAGGTCGCTGATGGAGTACGGCGCCTTGCCGCGGCCGGTCGAGAAGGCGCGGACGAGCTGCGCGCGCGTGACCCGATGGGCGATCCGCGAGGAGCGGCCGGTGTCGCGGTTGTCGTAGCGGATGACGTAGAAGCCCACCTGAGCCAACCGGATGCAGAAGTCGTCGTCCCACCAGATCATCGGCCCGCCCAGACCCATCACCAACAGCAGCGGGTCGCCGTCGGCGGAGCCGAAGGTCTGGTAGCAGATCTCGACCTCATGACTCACCGGCGCGAAGAGTTCCTCGGAAATCACCACTGCAGGCGGGTTCCGAGGCGCTGAGGCAGGCGTGCGGGTCATGTGCTCCAGTCAACACGACCTACCCCAGCCCTGGCACCGAGATCGGGTATGGACAGGCGAAATGCCGGAGAAAGGCGCTGTCCGGGGCTAGGTTCGCCTCTTATGACCCCGACCACCCTTGCGGATTTCCTGTTGCCGGACGGCTTCGGTCGTCCGCGGGCGCATGCGGTGATCGGCGAGGGGCGTGTCATCGGTGAGGCGGGCCGCTACGCCTGGGAGGCGATCAGCCAGCGCGGGGAGCGGTGGAACACGCCGTACGCCCATCGCGCACCGATGCGAGGCGACGAGCCCGTGCTCCTGGTGCCGGGGTTCATGGCCGGCGACGGCACCCTCGCGCTGATGCGTCGTGCGCTCCAGCAGCAGGGGCTGCGCACCTACCGCTCCCACATCCACGCCAACGTCGGCTGCACCCTCAGCGTCGCGACCCAGATCGAGAGGCGACTCGAGTCGATCGCGCAACGGCGGGGCACCAAGGTGCGCATCGTCGGGCACAGCCTCGGCGGCATGCTGGCACGAGGAGTCGCTGCCAGGCGGCCAGATCTCGTGTCGGGCCTGGTGACGATGGGCAGCCCGATGCTGGCCCCGGGTGCGCACCACGTGGGTCTCTCGGCCAGTGTCGCCATGCTGGTGCGGCTGAGCCGTGCCGGGTTCCCGGGCCTGATGTCGGAGGACTGCGTGGCCGGAGCCTGCGCGCGCCAGAGCTTCGACGAAGGGCGGCACCCACTGGCCGACTCCATCGACTTCACCGCGATCTACTCCAAGCGCGACGGCATCGTCGACTGGCGCGCCTGCATCGACCCCCTCGCGACGCCGCTCGAGGTCGGCGCGTCGCACGTCGGGATGGCGCTCGACCCCCGAGTGATCGCGGCGGTCAGGCAGGCCCTGCGGCCGGCTCCCTCAGTGGTCGAAGTCGATCGCGGAGAAATCGCGTAGCTTCGAGAGCTGGTGCTCGCTGGTGATCCGGCGGATCGTGCCGCTGCGCGAGCGCATCACCAACGAGTCCGTGGTCGCGCCGTTGGCGCGGTAGCGGACACCCCGCATCAGCTCGCCGTCGGTGATGCCGGTGGCCACGAAGAAGCAGTCGTCACCGGTGACCAGGTCGTCGGTGCCGAGCACGAAGTCGCTGTCGAGGTTGTGCCCTGCGTCGAGGGCACGCTGGCGCTCGTCGTCGTCCTGCGGCCAGAGGCGCCCCTGGATGACGCCGCCGGTGCACTTCATCGCGCACGCGGTGATGATGCCCTCGGGGGTGCCGCCGACGCCGAGGAGGAGGTCGACGCCGGTGTCGGGCCGTGCGGCCATGATCGCGCCGGCGACGTCGCCGTCCTCGATGAACTTGATGCGGGCGCCGGTGGCCCGGATCTCCTCGACCAGCTGGGCGTGACGCGGGCGGTCGAGGAGGACGACGGTCACATCAGAGGCCGAGCTGCCCTTGGCCTTGGCGACCAGGTGGATGTTCTCGGCGACGGGCAGGCGGATGTCGACGACGTCAGCGGCCTCGGGGCCGGTGACGAGCTTCTCCATGTAGAAGACGGCGGACGGGTCGTACATCGTGCCGCGGGGTGCGACGGCCAGCACGGAGATCGCGTTGTTCATGCCCTTGGCGGTCAGCGTCGTGCCGTCGATCGGGTCGACCGCCACGTCGCAGTGGGGACCGGTGCCGTCGCCGACCTGCTCGCCGTTGTAGAGCATCGGGGCGTTGTCCTTCTCGCCCTCGCCGATCACCACGGTGCCGTTCATGCCGATGCTGGCGATCATCACGCGCATCGCGTTGACGGCGACGCCGTCGGCATCGTTCTTGTCGCCGCGTCCCACCCAGCGACCGGCGGCCATGGCGGCCGCTTCGGTCACTCGCACGAGCTCGAGGGCGAGGTTGCGGTCGGGCTTCTGCGTGGACGGGCTCATGGGGCGCATGTTAGCGGTCGACGGCGACGGTCCCGTAGCGGCTCACGGCGGTGGCCTTGACCGAGAGCCAGACTTCACGACCGGGGCTCAGCCCGAGCTCGCTGGCGGCCTGCGGAGTCACGTCGGCCAGCAACGGCGGCTCGGAGTTGATCAGCAGCCGCACGGCGTCGCCGTGCTGTTGCGCGCTGGCGACCGTGCCCTGCCACTGGAGGCGGGCGGATCCCTCCGGGCGCCGCAGGCTGACCGTCACGTCCCGTGGCAAGAAGGTCGTGAAGCGGTCGCCATCCGACTGGTCGGGCTCGCGGATCAGGTTGACCCCCACCAGGCGCGCCACGTGGTCGGTGGCCGGCTGGGCGGCGACGTGCTGTGGAGTGCCTCGTTGGGCGACCCGGCCCTCGTCGAGCACCAGGACCTGGTCGGCCAGGGTCAGGGCGTCGATGGCCTCGTGCGTGACCAGGATGGTGACGCCGCCGAAGCTCGCAAGGTGCTGGGCCAGCTCGATCCGCAGTGCCATCGCCACGGTGACGTCCAGCCCGGCGAAGGGCTCGTCGTGCAGGAGCAGCCGGGGCTCGGTGGCGAGCGCCCGCGCGATGGCCACGCGCTGGGCCTGACCGCCCGACAGCTCGCGTGGGCGGCGGTGGCTCAGGTGGCCGATGCCGAACAAGTCCAGCAGCTCCTGTGCCTGCAGGTCCGCGTCGCGGCGAGAGCGGCCGCGCGAGCGCGGTCCGAAGGCGACGTTGTCGAGGGCACTCAGATGCGGGAACAGGAGCTGGCCCTGGAAGACCAGTCCCACCTCGCGATCTCGAGCGGAGAGAGTCAACAGGTCGACGCCGTCGAGCAGGGCCGTCCCGCCGGCCGGGACCAGGCCGGCGAGGGCACGGACGAACGAGGACTTCCCGGCCCCGTTGGGCCCGATCACGGCCACCACCGCTCCGGGCTCGGCATCGAGCTCCACGCGGACGCGCTCGGGCACGACCAGGTCGACCTGCAGGCCGGTGGTCCAGGGGCGGGTCACGGCGTACCCAACCATCGATCACGCAGGAGCAGCAGCACCGAGACCGAGACGACGAGCATCACGAAGCTCAGGGCGAGTGCCGCGTCCTGGTCGCTCTGGCGGGTGACGTAGATGAGCGTGGGCATGGTCTGCGTGCGGCCGGGGTAGTTGCCGTTGAAGGTGATGGTGGCGCCGAACTCGCCGAGCGATCGGGCCCAGCCCAGCACCATCCCGGCGACGATACCGGGCAGCGCGAGGGGGATGGTGACCCGACGGAACGTGGTCCAACGGGAGGCGCCGAGGCTGGCCGCGGCGGCATCGAACTCAGGATCTGCGGAGCGCAACGCCCCCTCGATCGCCAGCACCACGAACGGCATCGAGACGAAGACGTGCGCGAGCACCACTCCCCAGGCTGTGAACGGGAACGCGAAGCCGGTCGCCGCCAGCAGCGGCGCGCCCAGCAGTCCCGTGCGGCCGAACGCCGTCCGCAGGGCCACGCCGGCCACGACCGGGGGCAACACCATCGGCACGGTCACGAGCACGCGGACGAGGGTGCGGCCACGGAAGTCGACCCGGGCCAGCAGCCACGCGACCGGCAGACCCAGCACGAGGCAGGCCAGCATCGCGGCCGTCGAGGTCGTGAGGCTGAGCCAGAGTGCGCTGCGCAACGGCGCCGAGTTGAGCTGGCCGGGGAGCGCGCGCCAGTCCACCGCCGCGAGCAGGGCGACGAGCGGAAAGGCGAGGAGGAAGACCGCCAGCACCGCCGGGGCCAACAGCAGGAGTGGAGGTCGGCCCAACGGGTCGGCGCGGCGGGCCACCCGTCTCATGCGCGCCTCACGGGGCTCCGAACCCGGCCCGCTCGAGGATGGCCAGGCCCTCCTCCGAGCTCACGAAGTCGACCCACTGCTGAGCGAGGTCGGCGTCGGCGGACTGCTCGAGCACGGTGGCGAGGT
>NZ_JANPEO010000257.1:0-4328 GCF_031422975.1 Nocardioides sp.
CAGTCGCGCCAGCCCTCCTCGCCCTGTGCCTGTCCGTCCCCGTGGTGTCGGCGCACGCCGGCTCAACCCAGCAGCAGGACAAGATCACCGGCACCGGCAAGGCCGACCGGATCGTCTCCCTGGGCGGCAACGACACCATCAAGAGCAAGGGCGGCAAGGACACCGTGATGTCCGGCCCCGGCAGCGACACGGTGGACGGCGGCTCGGGCAACGACAAGGTCCAGTCCGGACCGGGCAACGACGTGCTCGAAGGGGGCACCGGCAACGACAACCTCGCCGGCAGCGCGGGCGACGACTCGCTCTCCGGCAGCCTCGGCAACGACACGCTCATCGGCGCGGTCGGTCTCGACGCGATCGACGGCGGCGAGGGCAACGACACCCTCCAGGGCCAGGGCGGCGACGACCGCCTGGTGGGCGGTCCCGGCGTGGACATCATCACCGGCGCGGAGGGCAACGATGTCATCGACGCCGGCCCCGACGATGACGTGGTGGACGCCGGGGTCGGCAACGACACCGTGCTCGGTGGCGACGGCAACGACGACCTCGACGGCAACGGCGACAACGACAACATCGACGGCGGGACCGGGGACGATCATCTCGCCGGCGCCGCTGGTGCCGACACGATCGTCGGCGGCGACGGCCGCGAGAGCATCAACGGAGGTCCGGGCGACGACGTGCTCGACGGCGGGCCCGGCGACGACGGCAAGCCGCCGGCCGACAACGTTCAGGGCGGACCCGAGGTCAACGGTGGACCCGGCAACGATCGTGTCCTGGGCGGCGACGGCAACGACAAGCTGCTCGGACTCGGCGACAACGACTACGTCAACGGCGGCCCGGGCGACGACTACCTGCTCAGCGGCGGGCCCGGCAACGACACGATCATCGACGGCGACGGCAACGACCAGTTCATCAAGGGCGACGAGGGCGACGACATCATCTTCGTCGGCCCGGGTACGGACCGCGTCTTCACCGAGCAGGGCGATGACACCATCTACACCTATGACGACGGCGTCCGCGACGAGTTCTACTGCGACGACTACGACGACATCGGCACCCCCAACGAGGGCAAGCACGACCAGATCCTCTACATCGGTCGTCTCGACCCGCTCGACAAGGTCATCGGCGACCGGATCACCTGCGACATCGTCGCCGGCATCGACTACCTGCCGGCCGGGTGGCCCTACGGACCGGTCAACGGAATCGGCAATGCCCGGTCAACGCGTCCGGTCTATGCCACCGTCGTGGACCCGCGTCTGTCCTGATCACGCCGCGAACAACAGGTAGAGCCCGCCGACGGTGAAACCGACCATCGCGAGCAGCAGCGGGAGCTGACCGGTGAGTTGGTGCCTGGCCGGCAACAACTTCATGGCGCGGTCGTGCGCCGCGATCACCCCGAGCACGTGCCCGGTGACGACGGCGAGCACCTTGAGCCGGGCCAGGAACGTCGGGTGGTAGGACAACCAGTAGTTCACCGTCAGGTCGGCCGTGCCGAGCAGGTTGTCGCCCGTGCTGAGCGGATCGCTCAGCTGGATGATCGTGGTCTGGCCGTACTCCACGAGGTAGGTCAGGTAGTGGGCCACGATGTAGCCGACGATGATCGGCACCACCGAGTGCGCGAGCAGGTCCGGCAGGGTCCTGCGGCGTACGCCGCCGCCGACGCCCGTCGTCATCGTCCCGATCGCAAAGACCAGCCCGATGCCGACGCAGAAGGCCAGCAGGGCCACGTTGTTGAGCAGGCCGGAGCTGATGCTCGTCGACTGGACGAACCTCACCCACGGGCTCGAGTCCTTGAAGGAGTCGAAGGCGGTGCTGCCGAACAGCACCGCGACCACGCCGAGCAGCCCCGGCCCGGCCACGACGGTGTCAAGGTTGGCCAGCGGTGAGCGGAGGACGAGGCGGCCGTCGCGGTGACCCCAGACGGAGAGCTTGGCGGCCAGGGTCGAGTAGACCTCGAACGGGTCGGCGTGCTCGTAGAACTTGTTGCCGAACAGCGCGCCGCCGATGAGCATGATGCCGAGATAGGCCGCGCACCAGAGTCGGACGGGACCGACCTCGGTGGAGTGTGGGTAGACGAGCTCGAGCCAGACGAAGGCGAACAGCCCGATCGTCGCCGGCCAGTAACCCAGCCGCGCCGGGTACGTGTACAGGCCGAGCGCGGGGTCACCGCCGGATGCCTTGGCGAGCAGCAGGTTGATCGTGCGGCCCGGGCTGATCGCCTTCCACACGGGTCCGAAGAACACCGACAGCGGCACCATGCCGACCCACACGAGCACGTAGAAGACACCCAGGAACGGGTTTATCAAGGTGTCCTGGCCGGCCACTGCGGCCCAGCCGACGTAGAGCAGGGCGAGCATGCCGAACGCGCGCCACCAGACCCGCCAGGGCAGGGACGAGGTCAGGCCCTCGAGCCACGCCGGAGCCAGCCGACCGCTCGTGGCGGAGTCGTAGCGCGGCGTACGCCACGCGATCGCCAGGACCGTGAAGGACACGACCAGTGCCCCGACGGCCCCGGCGATGGCGAGCTCGAGCGGGATCGGCAGGTCCTTGGCGCCACCGATGCCGTGGGCGAGGACGCGCTCGCCCACGTCAGCGGACTTCAAGCTGCACGATCACCAGGTCGTGGGTGTGCGACTCGACGTCGACCAGGCCGGGCTGATCGATCGTCAGCGGCAGGTCGGTGGTGCCGGCCTCGTAGGTGAACTCCTGCTCGGGGGTGGAGTGCACGTGGATCTCACCCGGCGCGTCGGCGGTGACGTGGAGCACGATCTCCTCGCCGACCTTCGCGTCGACGCGCTCTCCACTCGGGACCACGGTGTCGCCGGAGACCGAGACGTCGATGGTCTGCGACTGCGGGGTCGCGGTGTCAGAGGGAGTGCTCGAGGAGGTCGTGTCGCTGGGGGGCTCGCTGGCCGTCGAGCTGGCCGGTGGGGCCGGTTCGGCGTCCTTCGCACAGCCGGTGAGCCCGGCACCGAGACCGATCGTGAGGGCCGCGGCCGCGGTGGCCAGACGTCGTGAGCGGCGGTGAGTGGTGCGGGTCATGGGGCCTACTTCTCGTCTGACTGCTGTTCCTCTGTCAGAATCCCACGCGGAGCAAGACCATGGGTGCCCGGGTGTGTGACCCTGTGGCGGCCGACACCATGACGAAGGGCACACATGAGCGAGCGGCTGCGGCCGCGGGACCTGGCATTGCTTGCCAAGGAGTCCCCGCGAACACCGATGCACAACGCGACCGTCGAGATCTTCGATCCCGGCGAGTCGGGCTTCGACTACGCGCGCCTCGTGGAACTGATCGCGGACCGCATCGCGTTCGTGCCGCGCTACCGCCAGCGGCTGCAGCGGGTGCCGGGCCGGCTGGCCACGCCCCTGTGGGTCGATGATCCGGACTTCGAGCTGAGCTATCACGTCCGGCGCTCGGCACTTCCGCGACCAGGTGACCACGACCAGCTGCGCGAACTCGTCGCCCGGATCGCGTCCCGACCGCTCGATCGGTCCCGCCCGCTGTGGGAGACCTACTTCGTCGAGGGCCTCGCCGGCGGTCGGGTGGCCGTGCTCACCAAGAGCCACCAGATCCTGGTCGACGGACGCGAGACCGTCGACATCGGACAGGTGCTCCTCGACACCGAGCCGGACCGTCCCGAGCTCGGGCACGACGAATGGCACCCGCGGGGCCGTCCCGATGCGCTGTCGCTGGCCCTGGGTGCCCTCACGGACTCGATCGAACGACCGTCCACCCTGATCAAGACGGTCCAGGCCAACGCCGAGTCCGTGGCGCGTACGGCGAATGCCGCCCGCCACCGGTTCAGTGACGTCGCGGGTGCGCTGGCCGGTCGCAAGCCGGTCGCCTCCTCGCCGATCAACCGGCCGCTCTCGCAACAGCGGCGGTTCCTCACCATCCACACGGAGCTCGACGACTACAAGCGCATCCGTCGCGTCCACGGCGGCACGATCAACGACGTGATCCTGGCGACCCTCACCGGTGGCCTGCGCGGCTGGCTGATGACGCGTACGGAGTCGATGGCCGGACTCAGGACGATCAAGGCGATCGTGCCGATGTCGGTCATCGACGACGAGCTCGAGCCAACCTCGCTCGGCACCCAGATCGCCGGCCACATGGTCAACCTGCCGATCTCCGAGCCGTCGCCGGTGGTCCGCCTGCACCAGGTCAGCTACAGCTTCCAGGCCCACAAGGAGACCGGTCGGGGCGTTGGTGCCGATCGGCTGGCCGGCATCGCCGGCTTCGCGCCGACGACCTTCCACGCGCTGGGCTCGCGGGTGGCCGCCGCGGAGCAGCGCCGCGGCTTCCACCTGTCGGTGACCAACGTTCCCGG
>NZ_JANPEO010000258.1:0-5491 GCF_031422975.1 Nocardioides sp.
GCAAATGTGGACTTCTTCGATGACCTCGGCTCGCCCGGTGGCGCCGCCAAGATGGGCGAGATCGACAATGACCACCCGCTGATCGCCGCGTTGCCTCCCCAAGAGCACGACGAGTGAACCAGCCGGTCTCGTCCCGGCTTCCAGACTTCCCGTGGGACAAGCTCACGGCGTACGCCGCAACCGCGCGGGCACACCCCGACGGCATCGTCGACCTCTCGGTCGGCACCCCCGTCGACCCGACTCCGGCGGTGGTCCGGGCCGCGCTCTGCGCGGCCGCGGACTCGCCGGGCTACCCGACCACGATCGGCCTGCTGCAGACGCGACAGGCCGCCATCGACTGGCTGGCGCGCCGCTTCGGCGTGCGGGGCCTCGGCCTCGATGCCGTCCTTCCGGTGATCGGCTCGAAGGAGCTCATCGGCTCCATGGCCCTACACCTCGGGATCGGTGCCGGCGACCTGATCGGCTATCCCGAGCTGGCCTACCCGACCTACGAGGTCGGTGCTGCGCTCGCCGGCGCCCGGTCGCTGGCCACCGATTCACTCACCGCCTTCGGCCCGGAGACGCCGCGGCTGCTCTGGCTCAACTCGCCGTCCAACCCGACCGGCCGGGTGCTGCCCCTCGAGCACCTGCGCAAGGTGGTCCAGTGGTGTCGTGAGCGCGGCACCATCCTCGTCTCCGACGAGTGCTATCTCGAGTGCGCGTGGGATGTGGAGCCCATCAGCGTGCTGCACCCCGATGTCTGCGGCGACTCCCACGAGGGCATCCTGAGCGTCCACTCGCTCTCGAAGCGCTCGAACCTCGCGGGCTACCGTTGTGCCTTCGTGGCCGGTGACCCGGCCCTGGTCGGCGAGCTCCTCGCCGTACGCAAGAACCTCGGCCTGCAGATGCCGGGCCCCCAGCAGCGCGCGATGATCGCGGCTCTCGAGGACGACACGCACGTGGCCGAGCAGCATGCGACGTACGCCGCACGGCGCGCCAGGCTCCGCGCAGCGCTGACCGGCGCCGGCTTCACGATCGACCACTCCGAGGCGTCTCTCTACCTCTGGGCGCAGCGTCGATCGGACGCGGGAGCCGAGAACTGCTGGACCACGGTTGCCGCGCTCGCCGAGCTCGGCGTCCTGGTCGCTCCCGGCGACTTCTACGGCCCCGCGGGCTCAGGCCACGTGCGGGTGGCGTTCACGGCCACCGACGAGCGGGTCGACGCGGCTGTCGCCCGCCTCAGCTGACCTGGAGCACGAGCCCGGCCACGGTCAACGACAGGGCGGCGACCACGAGCAACGGACGCAGTCGGGTGCAGACCTCGACGCGGTGCCGCAGCGTGGTGGGGATGCTCTCGACCGGCACATGTGCCACCGCGTAGGCCTGGCCGACGATGACGATCAGCATCAGGATGCCGGCCTGGAGCAGCGCTGCTGCGAGGCTGGAAGCCGTTTCCATTGGTGCCTCCCGTGGGTTCTGGTCGGGACGCTACGCACACAGTGGCGCAGAACGGGTCTCAATCTGAGACGAGCTCAGGTGGGCGTGACGATGCCGTAGTCGTGGATCTTGCGATAGATGGTCGCCCGGGACATGCCCAGCGCCCGGGCAGCGTGGGCCTTGTTGCCGTTGGCGTCGGACAGGCTGGTGACGATGGCGTCGCGCTCCATCGCCTCGAGTGGGGTCAGGACCCGACGGCTCATCGTGTGTGCCTGAGGTGGCAGGTCCTCGGGTTCGATGCGGCCCGTACGTCGGTGCCTGACGACCTCGCGAAGTATCTGTCGCACCTGTTCTCCGTTGCCGGGCAGTTCCATGCGCATGAACAAGCGCATCGCCTCGGGTGAGCAAACGAGGTGGCCTCCCTGGGAGAGTCTGGACAAGAAGAGCGCCACCAAGGGCTGGAGGTCCTCGCGGTGCATGCGCAACGGGGGCACCTCCACGGTGCTCGGAAACAGCTGAAGCAATTGCGTCAGCTCCGAGGCGTGGTCGGAGCGCGCCAGCGTCACCGCCGCCCACAGTGGTTTGTCACGCGCGTTGCCTCGCGCGGCATGCAATGTCGAGTGCAGGGCGCGCAGCCCGGTCGCGTCGAGGGTGTCGACATGCCGGATCACGACGGAGTCAGCATGCTCGTCAATCAGGTGCCGGGTGTTGGTCTGCCAGTCACGATCTCCCGCAGCCTCGGCTGCATCGAGGACCAGGAATCGGCCGATCGGCTGCCGTCGAAGCTGTACGGCAGTGAGTACTGCGAGCTTGCCGACGCCGGACTCCCCCTCCACGACGAGCCATTCACCGGCACCGAAGGCGCGCTCCACGTCACGACAGGCGTTGAGCCACACCGGGCCCGACCCCACCAGGCCGGGCAGGGGCGCCGGGCGTTGCTGGGGGACTCGCGGCCCCGAGGCGCGTCTGCTTTCGATCGTGACATGAGCGACGATGCCGGCAGACAGGTCGTCGGGCTCCAAGGCGCGGCAGTGGAGGCGGGCCCGTTGGCCCGACGGCAGCTCGACCGGGGCGGAACTGTGCCTGCCCGACGTCATCGCCTCGGCGGCATGCGCAAACAGGGCGGCCTGGTCACCGGGTTCGAGGATGGTGCGGGCGAACTCGTTCAGCATCGCCACGTCGTTGTTCAGGGCCAGCACGATGCCGGGATTTCGCCGGCACGTTCGCAGGTACTCCTGGACGAGCCTGAGCTCGTTCGACGCCGCATCGACGAGAAGCGACTGCCTGATCTGCTCGGCGGTGGCCTTGGCCAGCGTGAGCAGCAATGCCCCGGCATCCCTGCGCCAACAGGTCAGGTCCACTGCGCCGACCAGCCTGCTCGAGATGGGGTGGTGGATGGGCACGGCGGCGCACGCCAGGTCCTCGAGGTTCTCCGCGTAGTGCTCGTGTCCGAACACATGGGCGGGGCCGCCCACCTCGAGCGCGGTGCCGATGCCGTTGGTCCCGACGAACTTCTCGGCGTAGTTGAATCCCGGGGCAAGCAGCACTCTGTCCAGGTGTCTCTCGAGGTCGCTGTCACCCGTCATCCGGGTGAGCACCAGCCCGGTCGGGTCCGTGAGGATGACGCTGACCGACTGACCGTCGAGCTGCTCGCGCAGCGTCTTCAACACAGGCAGCGCACTGCGCGAGAGCCGGGTGTCGAGGTGCACATCGGGCTCGTAGGACATCTCGATCCGGTCTGCGGCGACGTGCCACTCGTGCGAGCGGCGCCACGACGCCAAGATCGGCCCCCGAACGCCCTGGGGCGCGGGTGTCTCGCGGGTCAGGAACTGCTCCCGGCTCGTTGCCACCAGCTTCTGGTTCGGTGTCGGTGTCGCTGTCACCTCAACCCCCGTCGCATCCTCGTCGCCTCACGATAGGCGCTGGTGCCCGAGGCGTCGAGTGTCGCGGTGATCGCGCTCGTACGGCGTCTCAGATTGAGACAACCTCCTCCGGAAGCCGGCCGTAGCGTGCAAGTACGCGGCCCCGATCTGCGGAGGAAAGCCATGTGCGCAGCCGTCACGCCTTCGGACGAGAGTTACAACCCCTGGAGCGTGGTGAACCTCGTGTTCACCCATCTCGCGGATCAGGGTCTGCATCCCGTTCTCGGCGAGAGCGGGGATCCCGCAGCGCCGGCGCGAGAACTGTTGAACGCGTTGGGCATCGAGCCGGCCGCCGAGGGCAACCGAGAGGTCATGCGCGACGTCCACCTGCACTTGGCGCAGATACGCGCCGTGATGTTCGACCAGGGCCGAGATCAGCTCGAGTAACCGTCTCAAGGTGAGACCGGGGGTGCTCTTGCTTTCAGTTTTCATTACATCGGACTTCACCGTGATTCCCGAAAGGAGTGGTGATGACTCGTCAAAGCGTGGCTAAAGCTCACGAAAAGATCCAGGAGCTTGCCTGGGAACCCCTCTACCATGAGCCTGTTTCCCAATACGGAACCGACTACACGTTCCAGAAGGCCAAGAAGAAGGACCCCCTCAAGCAGGTGCTCCGGTCCTACTTCCCGATGCAGGAGGAGAAGGACCACCGCGTGTACGGCGCCGCCGACGGCGCCATCCGCGGCAACATGTTCCGCCAGGTCCAGCCCCGATGGCTGGAGTGGCAGAAGCTCTTCTTGAGCATCATCCCGCTGCCCGAGATCTCGGCGGCGCGCGCCATGCCTCTGCTGTTCCGGACCGTGCCCAACCCCGAGTTGCACAACGGTCAGGCGATCCAGATGATCGACGAGGTCAGGCACTCGACGATCCAGCAGAACCTCAAGCGTCTGTACATGAACAACTACATCGACCCGGCCGGCTTCAACAGCAGCCTGCGCAACTTTCAGAACGACTACTGCGGCACCATCGGGCGTCAGTTCGCCGAGGGCTTCATCACCGGCGACGCCATCACGGCGGCGAGCATCTATCTGACGATCGTGGCCGAGACCGCCTTCACCAACACGCTGTTCGTGGCCATGCCCGCCGAGGCGGCTGCCAACGGCGACTACCTGTTGCCGACGGTGTTCCACTCGGTGCAGTCCGACGAGTCGCGCCACATCAGCAACGGGTACGCCACGCTGCTCATGGCCCTGGCCGACGAGGGCAACCACCAGTTGCTCGAGCGGGACCTGCGCTACGCGTGGTGGAACAACCACCGGGTCGTCGACGCCGCGATCGGCACCTTCATCGAGTACGGCACCAAGGACCGCCGCAAGGATCGTGAGAGCTACGCCGAGATGTGGCGTCGCTGGATCTATGACGACTACTACCGCAGCTACCTGGTGCCCCTCGAGAAGTACGGCCTGGTCATCCCGCACGACCTCATCGAGGAGTCCTGGAACCAGATCTGGAACAAGGGCTACGTCCACGAGGTCGCACAGTTCTTCTGCACCGGGTGGGTTGCCAACTACTGGCGGATGGACCCGATGACGGACAAGGACTTCGAGTGGTTCGAGTTCAAGTACCCCGGCTGGTACGACAAGTACGGCAAGTGGTGGGAGAACTACAACCGCCTCTCGACCCCGAACGGGCACCACCCGATCGTCGCCGAGGATGTCGACTACGCCTACCCGCACCGCTGCTGGACGTGCATGGTGCCGTGCCTGGTCCGTGAGGACATGGTGATGGCCGAGGTCGACGGGCAGATGCGTACCTATTGCCACGAGGCGTGCCGCTGGACGGACGTCGAGGCGTTCCGGCCGACCTACCAGGGTCGGGAGACCCCGAACATGGGTCAGCTCATCGGCAAGCGCGAGTGGGAGACCCTCTACCACGGCTGGAACTGGGCCGACGTGGTCTCGGACATGGGCTATGTCCGCGACGACGGCCACACCCTGGTCGCCCAGCCGCACCTTGACCTCAACCCCAAGAAGATGTGGAACCTCGACCACTTGCGCCGGATGGGCCCCGTGCAGAGCCCGAACGTGTTGCTCAACGAGATGACTCCCGACGAGCAGAAGGCGTTCCACGCCAACTACATCAAGGGAGGGCCGGCCGGGCGCCCCGCGAAGGTCTGAGTCTCCGCGCCGACACCTGGGCGTCGAGGAGGACAG
>NZ_JANPEO010000259.1:0-14150 GCF_031422975.1 Nocardioides sp.
GCTTGGTGAGGTCGTCGAACACGATCAGGACGTGCTTGCCCTCGTACATCCAGTGCTGGCCGATGGCCGAACCGGTGTAGGGGGCGAGGTACTTGAAGCCGGCCGAGTCGGACGCGGGAGACGCGACGATCGTCGTGTACTCGAGCGCGCCGGCCTCGTCCAGGGCGCCGCGCACGGCGGCGATCGTCGAGCCCTTCTGGCCGATGGCCACGTAGATGCAGCGGACCTGCTTGTCGGGGTCGCCGGACTCCCAGTTGGCCTTCTGGTTGATGATCGTGTCGATCGCGATCGTGGTCTTGCCGGTCGAGCGGTCACCGATGATCAGCTGGCGCTGACCGCGGCCGATCGGGGTCAGGGCGTCGATCGCCTTGATGCCGGTGGCGAGCGGCTCGTGCACGGACTTGCGCACCATCACGCCGGGGGCCTGGAGCTCCAACGCGCGGCGTCCCTCGAGCGGGGTGATCTCGCCCAGGCCGTCGATCGCGGTACCGAGCGGGTCGACCACGCGGCCGAGGTAGCCGTCGCCGACGGGGACCGAGAGGATCTCGCCCGTACGGCGTACGGCCTGTCCCTCCTCGATCTTGTCGAAGTCACCGAGCACGACGACACCGATCTCACGGGTGTCGAGGTTCAGTGCGATGCCGAGAGTGCCGTCCTCGAACTCGAGCAGCTCGTTGGCCATGACCGAGGGCAGGCCGCTGACGCGGGCGATGCCGTCGGCTGCCTCAGCAACCTTGCCGACCTCTTCCTTGCTGGCTGCCTCGGGCTTGTAGTCGGACACGAAACGCTGAAGCGCGTCCCGGATCTCATCCGGACGAATCGAAAGCTCCGTCATTTCCTCTTCCTCGTCTTCATCTGCTGCTCGAAAGTGTGGGTTGTCATGGGTCAGCCGGCCAGCTTGCGGCGGGCGTCGTCGAGGCGGTTGGACACGGTGCCGTCGATGACGTCGTCACCGATCTCGACGCGGATGCCACCGATGACGTCGGGGTCGACCACCACATTGAGGTGGATCGGCCGGTCGTACTGTCGCGACAGGGCGTCGCTCAGTCGCTGACGCTCGGCGTCCGCCAGCGGGTGTGCGACCCGCACGGTGGCGACCCGCTCACCGTGGACCTGCGCGGCGACCTGCTGGTACGTCGCCAGGGCGACGGCCACGGTGCGGTAGGTACCCGCCAGCGCCTGCCGGGCCAGGGTGATCGTTGCCGGCAGCGCCTTGCCCTCCAGGAGTCCGCGGACCAGGGCGGCCTTGTCGTCCACGGACCGCACCGGGTCGGACAGCGCGTCGCGCAGCGACGGGTTGTCGTTGACGGCCTGGGCGTAGGAGTGGAGCTCGTCCGCGAGCCGGCCCGAGTCGTCGCCGGCGGACCGGACGATTGCCACCTCGCTGAGGTGCTCGAGCACATCGCCGAGGTTGCGCGAGACGGTCCAGCGGCGACCGACGGCCGACGTGAGGATGTCCAGGGAGACCTCGTCGACCTTGCCACCGAAGATCTCGGTGACCAGGCCTGCCTTGGCCGTGGCGTCGACGGACACGTCCGTCGCCACTCGGCGCAGGCCCGGCTCGGAGCGCAACAGCTCCGAGACCGTGAACAGGTCGTCGCCGATGCGGCTCGCGTCCGCCCCTCCCCCCAGCCTGCTCTCCAGCTCGCTGGTGAGCGCGGCGAGGGCGTCGGCAGATGCTCCACGCAAGGCGATGGTCATCAGTTGACCCCGCTCCCGGTGCTGGTCGAGCCGTCGCTCTCGAGCTCGGCGAGGAAGCGCTCGACAACGCGGCTCTGGCGAGCCTCGTCGTCCAGGCTCTCGCCGACGATCCGACCGGCGAGGCCGGTCGCGAGGGTGCCGACCTCGGCACGCAGGGAGGTGACCGCCTGCTGGCGCTCCGCCTCGATCTGCGTCTTGCCGTGCTCGACGATGCGCTGGGCCTCGGCCTGGGCCTGCTCGCGCATCTCGACGACGATCTGGGCGCCCTGCTCGCGCGCTTCCTCACGGATGCGCGCAGCCTCGTGCCGGGCGTCGGCCAGCTGCTTCTCGAGCTCGGCGAGCCGGGCGTCCGCCTCGGCCTGCTTGCTCTCGGCAGCGCTGAGCCCGCCTTCGATCGCCTGGGTGCGCTCGGCGAACGTCTTCTCGAAGCTCGGCACGACGAACTTCTTCACCGCGAAGAACAAGATCGCGAAGACGACGAGCGAGAGGATCATCTCGATCGGGTGCGGAACCAGCGGGTTGAGCTTCTCCTCCGCCGCGAGGATGTTCAGAGTCTGCATGGGCAGTCCTTCGTCAGTCGTGCAAGCGGCACGTGTCAGAGAACGAACGCGAGGGCGATACCGATGATGGCGAGCGCCTCCGCGAGGGCGAAGCCCAAGATGGCGATCGACTGGAGGCGGTTCTGCGCCTCGGGCTGGCGCGCCACTCCGGAGATGTAGGCGGCGAAGATCAGGCCGATGCCAACACCGGGGCCGATGGCTGCGAGGCCATAGCCAATCATGTTGAGGTTGCCGTCCACGGCGATTTCCTTTCGGTTGGTGTTACGTGAAGTTGGGGCGAATCAGGTGGAGAAGAAACGTGGGGTGGTGCGAGGGCAGCGACTCAGTGCTCGTCGGAGACAGCGCCGGAGATGTACATGGCGTTGAGCAGCACGAAGACGTAGGCCTGCAGGAACTGGATCAGGAGCTCCAGGAACGAGATCGCGACGAACAGCAGCCAGGCCAAGATGCCGACGGGCTTGACCAGGGTGGCGCCGTGGAGCAGGAGGTACTCGCCGCCGAGCGCGAAGAGGATGAGCAACAGGTGACCGGCCAGCATGTTGGCGAACAGACGCAGGGCCAGCGTGACCGGGCGGACGATGATGTTGGACATGAACTCGAGCGGGATCAGCAGCGCCAGGATAGGACCACTGACGCCGGCGGGCACCGACTGGTGCTTGAGGTAGCCCAGGAACCCGTGGTGCCTGATGCCGACCCAGTTGTAGATGAGCCAGCTGAGCAGCGCGAGGCTGTAGACCATCCCGGAGCGGGAGAACGTCGGGAACTGGATGAACGGGATCGTGGCGAAGACGTTGTTGAGCAGGATGAAGAAGAAGAGCGCGAACAGGTAGGGCACGAAGCGCATGAAGTCGCGGCTGCCGATGATGTCGCGGCCCATGGAGTTGCGGACGAAGCCGTAGGCCTGCTCTCCGACGAACTGCAGGCGACCCGGCACCATGGCCTGTCGCCGAGCCGCGACGAAGAAGAATCCGAAGACGAGGACGGCAGCCAGGACGAGCTGGAGCATGGGCTTGGTGACGCCGAGGTAGTGCGTCTGGCCGAGCCACTCGAACGTCTTGTCCGGCCCGAGGGGCGGCAGATTGAAGTCGCCCGGCCCCGGAGGGGTGAAACCCTCCGCGCGGATCGATGACGTCGTGATGCTCACGGTGTCTCCTGTGTCTGCTGCTGACTGTCTAGTGCGGTGCGATGAAGCGCTTCCAGGTCATGAAGATCCCCAGGCCCGCTCCGAGGAGGATGCCCAGGACCACGAGGAACGACGTGCCCAGCCAGCTGTCCAGACCCCAGCCGATGAGACCGTAGACCAGCACTCCGGCCACGAGCGCGCCGAAGGCGTGCCACGCATCGCCGCGGGATTCTTCCTGAGCCATCGCGAACCGGACAATAGCAGTCGTGGCGGGTCATCGCGCACCTGCCTCCGGCTGAGGGGAATGGCCCTCATCGTGGCCCGCGACGTCGAGGTCGAAGGCCGGCAGGCGCAGGTGCGTGGCGTGCCAGATCTGCGCCACGAGCCAGGCGGCGGTGACGGTGATGACACCGACAGCGAACCATCCCCGCGACACCGAATCCCCTGCCACCCCCGAGGCGTTGAGGGCCCCGACGGCGAGGGCCATCGCGGCCACCTGGAGCGTGTAGGTCAACAGGGCGACGAGCATCGAGGCGCTCGGCATCGCGCCGGCGACCAGGTGGACCACGGCGGTGCCGGACGCAAACACGAGGAAGGCGATCCCGCCCCCCGCCAGCGCACCCCAGGCCCCGGCGGAGCCGTCGCGGAGCGCGCCGGCGATCACCAGGACCAGGACCATCACCACGGCCGTCGCCGACGCCCGTAGGACCCCCGAAGTCGGGCCCACCACGCCGTGGCGGGTGTCCTGCTTCGACTCGGTCGTCATGGCGGCGGCCGTCCTGTGGAGGGGTCAGATCAGCGCGGTCGGTCAGCTGCTTCCCTGGATTTCCGGGGCTTCCAACCGCTCGTGAAAACTATCACAAAGTCCCGGGCTTCCTCGACCCGGGTCGGTGGAGGATCGGCAGCACGAAGGTCATCACCGCGACGAACACGAACATCGCACTCAGTGCGAACCACGTCGGACGGCCACCCTTGAGGCTCGCGAGCACCGACCCGCCGGCCACCAGCGCCGCCCACATCCACATGATGTAGACGGCTCGCCGCTGCGAGTGACCGATCTCGAGCAGCCGGTGGTGCAGGTGCTGCTTGTCCGGCGCGAACGGCGACCGGCCGGCCCGCGTGCGGCGTACGACCGCAAGCACCAGGTCGGCCACCGGCACCATCAGCAGCGAGGCCGGCAGGAGCACCGGCAGCACGGTGACGAAAATGCTGTTGCCGTCGGAGCTGATCTCGTTGCCGGCGAACTGCCCGGTCACGGTCAGGGCGCTCGCCGAGAGCACCAGCCCGATCAGCATCGAGCCGGAGTCGCCCATGAAGAGCCGGGCCGGGTGGAAGTTGTGCGGCAGGAAGCCGGCGCACGCCCCGGCCAGGCTGGCGGTCAGCAGCGCTCCCGTGGTGGCGAGTGTCAGGTCGTTCTGGCTGGACAGGACGTAGCAGAAGAGGAAGAAGGCCACCGCGCCGATCCCGACGACGCCGGCCGCGAGCCCGTCGAGGCCGTCGACGAAGTTGACGGCGTTGATGGTGGCGATCACGACCACCACGCTCAACAGCGCACCCTGGGCGGGATCCAGGATGAACTGGCTGCTGCCGTCGAACCCGGGGAAGTAGTAGAAGCGCACCTCGAAGGCCACCAGCAGCGAGGCGGCGAGGACCTGGCCGCCCAGCTTGGTCAGCGCGTCGATGTCGAAGATGTCGTCGAGCACCCCGACGGCGCACACCAGGGCGCCCGCCAGCAGCACGACGCCCGCGTCGCGGAAGACGAACCCCTCGCTGCGCGAGAGGAACGGCAACTGGCGGGCAACGACGTAGGCAGCCGCGAGGCCGCCGAGCATGGCGATGCCGCCGAGGTAGGGAATCGGTTCGGTGTGGACGTCGCGGTCCCGCACTGCCGCCACGGCACCTGTTCGCAGCGCGATCTCGCGGGCGATCACGGTCAACAGGTAGGTGACGGCACCCGCAACCAGGAAGACGAGGAGGTATTCGCGCATCAGCCGTCGTCCGTGAGGCTGGCGCCCAGCGGCTCGAGGACGGCGTTGAGCTGGTCGAGTGAGATCGCGCCCCGGCGCAGGATCCGGCCCTCGGCGCCGGTGCAGTCGACGATGGTCGAGGCGTCGGCGCCCAGGGTCGTGCCGCCGTCGACGATCACCTCGACCCGTTCCCCCAGCATCGACACGGCCTCGTCGGCGGTGCGGGCAGCCGGGCGACCCGACAGGTTGGCCGAGCTGACGGCCAGCGGACCGGTCCGTTCGAGGACGGCGAGGGCGATCTCGTCATCGGGCATGCGCACCGCGACGGTGCCGCGCGTCTCCCCCAGGTCCCACTGCAGCGAGGACTGCTGGCGGCACACGATCGTGAGCGCTCCCGGCCAGAACTCCTCGACCAGGGCGCGGGCGTAGGCGGGGATCCCGACGGCCAGCGCATCCAGGGTCGTGGCGGCGCTGACCAGCACCGGGGGCGGCATCTCCCGGCCCCGGCCCTTGGCCGTGAGCAGTGCCTGCACGGCGTCGGCCGAGAAGGCGTCGGCGGCGATGCCGTAGACGGTGTCGGTCGGCAGCACGATCAACTCTCCGCGCCGAATTGCCATGGCTGCGGCGTCAATCGCGGTCTCCCGCTCGTCATCGGTCGTCACGGGTAGGCGTTGCACCCGCTTATCGTGCCAGCCGTGCCGTGGTGAAGCGCGGACGACCTGCCAGATCGTGGTGATCGACCACATCGACCCAGCGGCCGGTCGCGGCGAACACGGCCGGCACGGACTCCCCCTGCGCGTCGGCGTGCTCGGTCCCGACCACTCCCCCGGGCCGGAGGAGGAGGGCTGCGCGCACGGCCAGGAGGCGGATCGCGTCGAGACCGTCGTCGCCGGAGAAGAGCGCCAGGTGCGGGTCGTGGTCGCGGGCCTCGACGGCGACCGACTCCCAGGCCTCCAGCGGGATGTACGGCGGATTGCAGACGACCACGTCCACGGTCCCGAGGAGGTCGTCGAAGGCGTGGCCCATGTCGCCCTGACGCAGGTCGACCCCGGTGCCGGCGAGGTTGCGCTCGGCCCAGCCGTGGGCGGACTCGTCGAGCTCCACGGCGTGCACGTCGGCGTCGGGCACTTCGTCGGCCACTGCCTTGGCGATCGCTCCCGAGCCGGTGCAGAGGTCGACGACTCGGCACGTCCGGTTCTCGTGCTCGGCCCTCAGCGCGGACTCGATAGCCCAGCCGGCGAGCAGCTCGGTCTCCGGCCGCGGCACGAAGACGCCGGGACCGACGGCCAGCTCGACGTGCCGGAAGTAGGCAGCGCCGGTGAGGTGCTGCAGGGGCTCGCGGGCCACCCGTCGCGCGATCAGCGTCTCGAAGCGCTCGGCCTGCTCACCGGCCAGGGTGTCGATCCGGAACAGGTCTCGGCGCTCGAGTCCGTGCACGTGGGCCAGCAGCTCCGCCGCGTCGTGCTCGGGGCTGGCGACCCCGGCGGCCCGGAGCCGGTCGACGGCCGCTGCCAGGGCCACGTTGCGGCGTACGACGGTCACGATTCGAGGGCCTCGAGGCGTGCCTCGAGGTCGGCGTCGACGCACGACTGCAGGACCGGGCCGAGCTCTCCGTCGAGGACGGTGTCGAGGTTGTAGGACTTGTAGCCCGTGCGGTGGTCGGAGATGCGGTTCTCCGCGAAGTTGTAGGTGCGGATGCGCTCGGAGCGGTCGACCGTGCGGATCTGGCTCTTTCGCGCGGCACTGGCCTGCGCATCGGCCTCCTCCTGGGCGGCGGCGAGCAGCCGGGCACGCAGGATCCGCATGGCTGACTCCTTGTTCTGCAGCTGGCTCTTCTCGTTCTGGCAGCTCGCCACGATGCCGGTCGGGACGTGCGTGATGCGCACCGCCGAGTCGGTCGTGTTGACGCTCTGGCCACCGGGACCGGACGAGCGGTAGACGTCGATGCGCAGGTCGGCGTCGTGGATCTCGACGTCGACGTCCTCGGCCTCGGGCATCACCAGGACCCCGGCCGCGCTGGTGTGCACGCGTCCCTGCGACTCGGTCACAGGAACGCGCTGCACGCGGTGCACGCCACCCTCGAACTTGAGGAGGGCGTACGGCGCCTCGCCGGGCTCCGGAGTCCCCTTGGCCTTCACCGCCACGGTCACGGACTTGTAGCCGCCCAGGTCCGACTCGGTCGCGTCGAGCACCTCGGTGTGCCAGCCGCGCTGCTCGGCAAAGCGGGTGTACATGCGCAACAGGTCGCCGGCGAACAGGGCAGATTCCTCGCCGCCCTCCCCCGACTTCACCTCGAGCAGGGCGTCCTTGGCGTCGGTCGGATCACGCGGCACCAGCAGGTGGCGCAGGCGTTCGTGTGCCCGGTCCCGCTCGGTGCTCAGCTGCTCGGCCTCGGCGGCGAAGGTGGGGTCCTCGCTCGCCAGCTCGCGGGCGGCCTCGATGTCGTCGCCGAGCTGCGACCAGCGGCGCCAGGTCGCGACGATGGCCGACAGCTCGGCGTAGCGCTGGTTGAGCTTCTTGGCCAACCGCTGGTCGGCGTGCGTCTCCGGCTCGGACAGACGGCCCTCGAGCTCGGCGTGCTCGGCGACGAGCCCTTCAACGGCCTCGAACACGGGCTCTCCTCCTGGTGGTGACGGAACGCAAGAACAGCTGGCAGAAATGCACAGCGCCGACCGCCCGCGCACTGCGGGAGGTCGGCGCTGAAGCGGAGCTACTTGCTCTCGGCGGTCTCAGCGGTCGCGGCCGTGTCGACCTTCTTGGCGTAGCGGGCCTCGAAGCGGGCGACGCGGCCGCCGGTGTCGAGGATCTTCTGCTTGCCGGTGTAGAACGGGTGGCACTGCGAGCAGACGTCGGCCTTGATCGAGCCGGAGGTCGCGGTGCTGCGGGTCGTGAAGTTCGCGCCACAGGTGCAGGTGACCGTGGTCTCCACGTAGGTGGGGTGGATGTCCTTCTTCATGGTGTCGTCCTCATCGTCCGAAGTTCCGGGTCGTCGTCGCTCGGATGCGACGGACGTGAACCGGAACCGGCACAAGTGTGCCACCGGGAGGAACGCTAGTGCGAATCCGTGCATTCCCGCGCGAGCAGGGCCTCGACCCGGCTGGCCAGCTCGCGCGGACTGAACGGTTTGATGATGTAGTCGTCGGCTCCCGAGTCCAAGCCGGTCTCGACATCGGACTCCTGGGCGCGGGCAGTCAACAAGATCACCGGCAGGTCGGCCAGAGCAGCCTCGCCCCTGATCAGCCGCACCGCATCCAGGCCCGACATGCCGGGCATCATCACGTCGAGCACCGCCAGGTCGGGGCGCTGCTGCCTGCACGCCTCGATCGCGGCGGCACCGTCGGCCACGGCCACGACGTCGTGTCCCATCGACGTCAGCTTGAACACCACGAGCTCGCGGATGTCGATGTCGTCGTCGGCAACAAGGATTCTCGCCATGGGCATCTCCCTCGGGTCGAAAGCCGGCTAGTTGCCGCGGCCGGCGGCCGGCTTCTGTTGTCTGGTCAGGAACTCGATGTTGTTCTGGGCCTTGCGGATCTGTTCGAGCACCGCGGCCACGGACGCAATCGGCTCCGCAGACATCCGGCGCCGCAGCGACTGGACGATGCCCGCCTCCTGTTCGCTGGACAGGAGCGCTTCGTGGCGGGTGCCCGAGGCGACGACGTCGACCGCCGGGAACGTGTGGGCCTCGGCCAGCTCACGACGCAGTCGCAGCTCCATGTTGGCGGTGCCCCCGAACTCCTCGAAGATCACCTCGTCAGTGGCCGATCCGGTCTCGACGACGACGGTCGCCACGATGGTCAACGAGCCGCCCCCCTCGACGTTACGCGCGGCACCGAAGAGCTGCTTGGGCGCGTGCACGGCGCCGGCATCGACTCCGCCGGCCAGCGTGCGGCCGGTCGCGGGTGCGGAGACGTTGTAGGCGCGGGTCAGGCTGGTCACCGAGTCGAGCAGGACGACCACGTCGTGGCCGAGCTCGACCAGCCGCTTGGCGCGCTCGATCGCGAGCTCCGCCAGCATCGTGTGGTCGCTCGCTGCGCGGTCGAAGGTCGAGGCGATGACCTCGCCCTTCACTGCCCGCTGGAAGTCGGTGACCTCCTCGGGGCGGGCGTCCAGCAGCACCACCATGAGGTGGACCTCAGGGTTGTTGTGGGAGATCGACTGCGCCGCCGACTGCAGGAGCGTCGTGCGACCGGACTTCGGCGGAGCAACGACCAGGCCACGCTGGCCCTTGCCGATCGGGGCGGCGATGTCGATGACACGGCCGGTGAGGTTGCTCGCGTCGGTCTCCAGCCGGAGCCGCTCGGTCGGGTGCACCGGGGTGAAGGTCTCGAACTCGAGGCGCTCACGGGCGGCCTCGGGGTCGGTCCCGTTGACGCTGTCGATGCGCACCATCGGGTTGAACTTCTCCTTGCGCTCGCCCTCGCGAGGCTGGCGCACCTGGCCGACCACGGCGTCGCCGCGGCGCAGGCCGAACTTGCGCACCATGGACAGCGACAGGTAGACGTCGTCGGTGCCGGGTAGGTAGCCCGAGGTCCGGACGAAGGCGTAGTTGTCGAGCACATCGAGGATGCCCGCCGCCGGGACGAGGACGTCGTCCTCCAGCACGGTGGTGTCGGGCTCGTTGCGGCCACCGGGGACCCGGTTGGCCTGGCGCTCGCGGTCGCGGCCGCGGCGACGGCGGTTGCGACGACTGCCCCCCTCGCCGTCGTCGTCGAAGTCGTCGGCCGATTCCTGCTGGCCGGCCTGCTGGTTGGCCGATGGGTTGGCCTGCTGCTGGTTGCGGTTCTGGCCCTGCTGGTTGGCCTGCTGCTGGTTGCGGTTCTGGCCCTGCTGGTTGCCCTGCTGGTTGCCCTGCTTCTCGACCTGCTTCTCGGCAGGCCGCTCCGCCTGGTTTCCCTGCTGCCCGGCCTGGGCGTTGGCCTGCCGGTTGCGGGTCCGCTGGCGACCGGTCGCCTCGCTGGACTCCTCCGACGCGGTGGCCGGCTCGTGCTCGACCCGCGCGTCGGCGCGAGGCTCGGTCGTCGGCTCGGTCGTCGGCTCGGCCGGGGTGTCGATCCTGGCCTCGACCGGCGACGGCGCCGCGGCACTCGACGGGGCGGCCTTCGGCGTACGCACGGTCCTGGTCACCTTCGGAGCGCTGGCGCTGGCGCTCGCGGCATCGGCGCTCGGAGCGGACTGGGCGAGCTTGATGGCCTCCACGAGCTGGGCCTTCTTCATCGACCCTGCGCCCGAGATGCCCATCCCGCCAGCCATCGACTTGAGATCGGCGAGCAGCATGGAGCTGAGCCCGCCGCCGGCCTTGGCACGCTTCGTGGCAGGTGCGGCGGGAGCATCAGTTGATTCAGTCACGTGAGTCCAACTCAGTTGTGGCGCCGCCGCGGACAAGGAGGTGGGCGGCGCGTGTCATCAGGACAGAACTCCGGCGACCAGATGGTGATGGAGCGAGGTGCTCGCACCGGAGAAGTTCGGAGGCACCCGACCGGCGAAACCGCGGCGGATGCTCACGCCGTACGGCGCAGCGTGATGCTAACACCAGCAGCACCAGCCGCCGCGTCACTCCCCTACGACGACGCCGGTGGGCTCGATGTCGAGGGCGTGGCAGGCCCACCCCTGCGGAGCGCGCGTTGTCAGATCCGGTGCGCTGCGGCCGGTGAAGGCGAGCACCGTGGGGCCCGCGCCACTGATCACGGCGGCCACGCCGTCGGCCCGGAGGGCGTGCATGAGGGCGAGGGACTCAGGCATGGCCGGCTCGCGCTGCTCCTGGTGGAGGTAGTCACGGGTGGCGACCAGCAGGTGCTCGGGGCGGCCAGCGAGCGCGGCCACGAGCAGAGCGGCCCGGCCGCTGTTGGCCGCCGCATCCGCATGCGCCACGAGGTCGGGCAGCAGCCCGCGGGCGACCTTGGTCTCCACCGGCGTGGGCGGCACGAAGACGACAGCACTCACGCGGGGGTCGACACCGGCCGAGACGGCGTACCACTCGTCACCCTCGCGCCCGGAGATGACGAAGCCGCCGTAGAAGGCAGGGGCGACATTGTCGGGGTGACCCTCGATGTCGGCGGCGAGCTGGAAGAGTGCCTCGTCGTCGAGCAGCAGCTGTCCGCCCGCGACGAGCGCACGCGCCAGCGACACGCCAGCGACGATGGCGGCCGACGACGAGCCGAGGCCGCGACCGTGCGGGATCACGTTGTTGCAGCGCAGCGCGAGTCCGGGCGGCTCGGCGCCCATGGCCGCGAACGCTGCCCGCATGGACCGGACGACCAGATGGGACTCGTCGCGCGGCACGTCGTCAGCACCGGCACCCCTCACCTCGATGCGCAGGCCACCGTCGGCGACCTCGGCCACGAGGGTGTCTCGCATCGACAGCGCGAGCCCGAACGCGTCGAACCCGGGACCGAGGTTGGCGGAGGTGGCCGGGACTGTGACCCGCACCGGGCCGGAGATGTAGGTCGCCATGGATCAGGCGAGACCGGCAGCGGCGGCCGCGTCGCCGACGTCGGCGTCGATCACGGTGTCGACGATGTCGGTGAACGACTCGAGTGCCGTTGCGGTGTCCTTGAGACCGTGACCGGTGACGGTGATCGCGACGGTCGCGCCGGCATAGCTCTCGCCGGCAGCGAGCTCGCTGAGCAGGCCGGCTATGCCGGCAGCCGAGGCGGGCTCCACGAAGACCCCGTCGCGCCGCGCAAGCTCGGCCTGCGCGGACAGGATCTGGGCATCCGAGACGGCGGCGAACCGGCCCTCGGACTCCTTCGTGGCCATCTCGGCCAGGTGCCAGGACGCCGGGTTGCCGACCCGGATGGCGGTGGCCTTGGTCTCCGGGTCGGGGAACGGCTCACCGGTCACCAGTGGAGCCGCGCCCTCGGCCTGGAACCCGCGCATGACCGGCAGCTTGGAGGCGCGGCCCAGACCGGCGTACTGCTGATAACCCATCCAGTAGGCCGCGATGTTGCCGGCGTTGCCGACGGGGAGGAGGTGGTAGTCGGGGGCGTCGCCGAGGAAGTCGCAGATCTCGAAGGACGCCGTCTTCTGACCCTGGAGCCGGACCGGGTTGACGGAGTTGACCAACGCGACCGGGTAGTCGCGGGCCAGGCCGCGCGCCAGGTCGAGGCAGTGGTCGAAGTTGCCGCGGACCATGATGATCTGGGCACCGTGGACGAGGGCCTGGGCCATCTTGCCGGCGGCGATCTTGCCCTCGGGGATCAGCACCAGCGCCTTCAGGCCGGCCTTGGCGGCATAGGCCGACATCGACGCCGAGGTGTTGCCGGTCGAGGCACACACCACGGCCTCTGCACCCTCGTGCCTGGCGAGGGAGATCGCCGCGGTCATGCCCCGGTCCTTGAACGACCCGGTGGGGTTGTTGGCCTCGACCTTGAGCCACACGTCCGCACCCGTCAGCCCCGACAGCCAGTCGGAGTGCACCAGCGGGGTGCCGCCCTCGCGCAGCGTCACCGCCACGAGACCAGCCGGCAGGTCGAGCAGCTCGCGGTACTCCTCGATCACGCCCAACCATTGACGGCGGGGCCACTGACCGTTGATCATTCGTCGACTCCCTCGACCCGCATCACCGAGGTGACGTCGCGAACGATGTCCATGCTGCGCAGGTGCTGCACGGTGGTGCTGAGCGCAGCGTCCGTGGCGGCGTGGCTGACCACGACGAGCTGGGCGTCGGCGCCGCGACCTTCCTGGCGCACGGTCTGGATCGAGACGCCGTTGTCGGCGAACGCCGTCGCCACCGCGGCGAGCACCCCCGAGCGGTCCTCGACGTCCAGCGCCACGTGGTAGCGGGTGCGGGTCTCGCCCATCGGCAGCACGGCACGATCGGCGTACGCCGACTCGCCCGCGCCGCGAGTGTTGCTCAGCCGGTTGCGGGCGACCGTGACCAGGTCGCCGAGCACCGCGCTGGCGGTCGGCGAGCCACCGGCGCCGGGGCCGTAGAACATCAGCTGACCGGCGGCCTCGGACTCGACGAACACCGCGTTGTAGGCGCCGCGCACGCTCGCGAGCGGGTGGGTGCGCGGGATCATCGCCGGGTGCACACGGGCGGCGACGTGGTCGCCGCGCAGCTCGCAGATGGCCAGCAGCTTGACGACCGAGCCCATCTCGCGCGCCGACTGCACGTCGGCGGCCGTCACCTCGGAGATGCCCTCGCGATAGACGTCCGACGCCGTGACCCGGGAGTGGAACGCGAGGCTGGCCAGGATCGCTGCCTTGGCCGCCGCGTCGAAGCCCTCGATGTCGGCGGTCGGGTCGGCTTCGGCGTACCCCAGGTCCTGGGCCTCCTCCAGCGCCTCGGAGAAGCCCGCGCCGGAGGAGTCCATCTTGTCCAGGATGAAGTTGGTGGTGCCGTTGACGATGCCGAGCACCCGGGTCACCTTGTCGCCGGCGAGCGACTCGCGCAGCGGCCGCAGGATCGGGATCGCGCCGGCCACGCTGGCCTCGTAGTAGAGGTCTCGCTCGGCCTTGGCCGCTGCCTCGAAGAGCGTTGGACCGTCCTCGGCGAGCAGGGCCTTGTTGGCGGTGACGACGCTCGCGCCGTTGGACAACGCGCTGAGGATCAGGGACCTGGCGGGCTCGATGCCGCCGATCACCTCGACCACCACGTCGACGTCGTCGCGGGCCACCAGCCCGGCCGCGTCGGTGGTGAACAGCTCCGGGGCGACGCCGAGGTCGCGGACCCGGCCGAGCCGTCGTACGGCGATGCCGGCGAGCTCGAGCGGCGCGCCGATCCGGGCCGTCAGGTCGTCCCCGGAGGACTGCAGCAGGCGTACGACCTCCGAGCCGACCGTGCCGCACCCGAGC
>NZ_JANPEO010000260.1:0-2917 GCF_031422975.1 Nocardioides sp.
GGCGGCCAGGCTGCCGGGGATCCCGATCAGGTCACCGAGACCGGCCACGACGGCGGAGCCCACGCTTCCACCCACCAGGAAGAGCAGGGTCGCAATGCCCAGTGCGACCCCGCGGACATCACTGTCGACGGCGTCGCCGACGGTCGCACCGAGCGTCGGCTGGCCAAGCCCGAAGGCGACGGTGGTGAGCACGATCGCGACCACGAGCAGCGGGCCGTTCTCCGTCCACGTGCCTACTGCAGCCAGCGCCAGGGAGAACGACGCGATGCTACCCGCGACGGCGAGGGCGCGGGGGCCGCCGACGCGGCCGATCAGCGGCCCGACCGCCCGGGGCACGAGCAGGGCGACGACGACGCTCGGCAGGAGGAGTGCGCCCACCTGCCAGGACTCCCACCCCGCCCGGACGAGCACCACCGGCACGCCCACGAGCTGCGCGAACCAGGCGGCCGGCACCGCGCTCGCCGCGACCGCGCTGCGGATCACGGTCCGGTTGCGGACCACGTGGATAGGTAGGAAGCCATCGGGACGGCGGCGCACCCACACCGCGACAGCGGGCACGCCGACGAGAAGCAGCAGGCCGCCCACCACCGCGACCAGGACGCCCGTGGTCGGCGACTGCACCAGCAGCACCAGCCCGGCCGCGGTGAGCGCGACCAGAAGCGCGCCCAGCAGGTCGAGCCGATCACCAGTGCCGCCGACCGAAAGGTCGCGCCACAGGAAGGGGAGCACGCTGACGCCGAGGATCGGCAGCGCCATTACCGCCCGCCAGCCGAGGGTGTCGGCGAGCAGCCCGCCCACGAGCGGCCCGAAGCAGGTGATCGCCGCCGCCACGCCGGCCAACCGACCCAGCGCCAGCCCACGCAGCTCCCCGTCGAACCGGTTGCTCAAGATCGCCACACCGAGCGTCGGGATCGCGGCCGCGCCAGCGCCCTGGAAGAGCCGTGCCGTGAGCAGCACCCCGTACGTCGGCGCAAGCGCGGCGACCAAAGCGCCACCCGCCATCATCGCCAGGCCGACGAGCAACGGGAGCCGGATACCCACCAGGTCGGAGACCCGGCCGTAGACGGCAGTGGTCACCGCGAGCATGAGCACGTAGAGGCTGATCGTCCACGTCGCGACGCCCACGTCGACGCCGAGGTCGGCCGCCACACTGGGCAGCACGATGGCGGCCGAGGACGAGCCCATCCCCGCCAGCCCGAACAGTGCGCCCAGCAGGATCGGAGTACGTCGCGCGTCGGAGGGGGCCATGGGTGTCTTCAACGACAGGCAGCCCCGTGGCATTCCTCGGCGCCGATCGCACGTCAGAGCACGGTCTGCGACCGGCGTCGCACCGCTGGCCCTGCCCTCATCGCCGACTGCGCGTCACGAGCAGGTCTGACCCCGCGAGGGACGCCTGCGCAAGCTCGCGCAAGCGAAGCACGTCGTCGCCCGAGGCAGCGCTTCGATGCGGTCGGCACCGATCGGCTGATCGCAGAGCTCGCACGTCGGCGACGTCGCGAGTTCTTGAGCATCCACAGACTTCACCTTCCGACAACATCACCTCGACTGGCGCACCCAACGAGCAGTCCACGGCCGTCACCACCTCAGCGACATCTCGGTCGAACTCCTCCGAGCCAGGGTTCAGCGGCGCGGCGCGACATCGTGCCGATGCGCAGCCTGCGAGAGCATCGTCGCCGGGTCCACTGGCCCTTGCTTCAGCCAGTCTGCATCAAGAGCGTACGAGCGGGTGATCAGGTCGCGTGCCTGACTGAAGTCTGTCGGTGAGACTGCCACCGGGCACAGGGGTGGAATCACCCGCAGGTCAATCACTCCTGCGTAGCGAACAAGGTCGAGCAGCATCCGTTGTTGGACGATCAGCGTCGTCGCGTGCAGAGCCATGCCGAGCGCGGAGCGGCGCGGCTCCTGGAGCGCGCACGAGTAGCCGGTCGCGAAGACCCAGACCGTGTCGGCTCCCAGCTCGACCGCGTGCGAGATCGGCGAGTTGTTGACCACGCCGCCATCCATGTAGACCCGAGCGTCGAGCGAGACCGGGGGCAGGACACCTGGGATCGCGGCACTGGTGAGGATCGAGTCCTCAGCCGGCCCTGACGAGAGCAACACCCCTGCGCCCGTCAGGACATCGGTGACCACGACGTGCAGCGGAGTCGGTGCGTCCTCGAGTCGATCGAACCTCAGGTTGTCGTGCAGGATGCGCCGAAGGCCGCCGTTGCTGATCAGATGATCGGTGCGCCCGGAGAGGTCGAGGAGTCCGAGGAGTCCGAGGAGCGGACTCGTGGGGAACACTGCCTGGCGCCGTAGGATCGCCACACCGCTCCCAGGTCTTCCAGCGGGGCACCGGCAGCCACCCAAGCCCGGTTGAGCGCTCCGACCGAGGTGCCCACGACGAGATCTGGCCGAACTCCTGCCTCGGCGACAGCAGTGAGCATGCCGACCTGGGCTGCACCCAGGTTCGCGCCACCGGACAGTACGAACGCTGTGGTCATGACTCCACCCTGGCGTGAACGGTGCCCTGACGGCGGCCACCGGCGGATCCGTCACGGACACGTAAGACCCTCGAACACCCATAGCCACGAGCACGCTGCAGGTGCTGGGATCCGCCACATCCGGCCAATCGACAGTCATTCCGGCTCCCCTTTGTTGTCAAGAGGTCGTTCTGGTTGGACTCTTCCGGAGGGACCGGGTCGGTTGTAGCGTCGGTTGTGCGGGTCCGGGAAGTGGCTGATCCGAAGTGCCGATGCGCGGGGGAAGGTCGGCCGCGCTGGATTCTTGAGTCGCCCCGCAGTGCCCTCCCGGACCCGTGCCAACCAGGTCGGGTGTGGCGTTGTGTGCTGCTTGTTCGGCATCGGCGAGCAGTTGGCGGTAGAGCGCGTCGGAGATCCTGCGCTTGAGGCAGCGCAGCGCTTCGAGTTTGGTCTTG
>NZ_JANPEO010000261.1:0-4180 GCF_031422975.1 Nocardioides sp.
CGAGGCGCGAAGTCATGCTGCAATCTAGGACGCCGCGCGTCGGCCCGCGGCGCTGCATCCGGCCCGCCGCCCGAAGTAGGACCCCTCGCCGAGCTGGGTGCCCGACGAGTAGCCGGCGCCGTCCTGCGCGATGTTGGCCGCACAGGCGCCGGCGGCGTACAGGCCCGCGATCACCGTCCCGGCCTCGGTGAGCACGCGGCCGTCCACATCGCACGCGAGGCCACCGAGGGTGAAACCGGCGTAGACGGCCGTGCCGAGCGTCAGGTCGAACGCGCCCCACGGTCCCTGGTCCTGCGGAGCCAGCCAGTCGGGGTGCTTGTGGAAGTCGGGGTCCTCGCCGCGCGCCGCGTTCTCGTTGTACGCCCACAGCGTCTCGACCAGTGCACCCGCAGGCAGCCCGAGGCCGGCCTCCATCTCCTCGACCGCCTCCCATCCGTCGATGAGCGGGCACAGCGGCAGCGTCGGCTCGGCCATGTGCGCGCTGTCGAGGATGAGGTAGGCCGCAGCGTCGGTCTGCTGCAACACGTTGTAGGACGTCCGCGAGTGATAGGAGTCCTCGGCGACGAAGCGCCGGCCCAGCTTGTTGACCACGATGCCCGTGACGAAGTCCGACGGGGGATAGAACGGCGCGGTGATGAAGGCCTCGTCCATGTGCTCCCACGCGGCGTCGACCGACCTGCCCAGGCGCAGCCCCAGCCCGTCGTCGTACGTCGAGCCGAGGGTGAAGAGCTTCGAGCCGAGCGAGGGGGTGTGCTCGGCGACCATGGCGGGGTTCATCACGAAGCCGCCGGCGGCGATCACGACGGATGCCGCGCGCACGACGCCGGTCTCCTCGAAGCGCCTCCACGCGACGCCGACGACCGCACCCGACCCATCGGTGACGAGATTGGTCGCGCCGGTCTCGAACCGCACCTCGGCGTCGGTCTCGGCGATCCGTTCGGCCAGCAGGTCGAGCACCAGCCCGCCGCCGCCGGTGTCGCCCGGCCGGGGCACCTTGTGGCCGCGTGGGGCGGGCGGGACCTGGTCGCGGAACGGCCAGACCAACTCGTTGCCCGTGTACATCAGGCCCTCGGTGCCGGGCTGGATGACCGCCTTGCCAGCGAAGAAGGACCGCTCGAACTCGAATCCCAGTGCCTCGAGCCAGTCGAGGTGGGCGGCCGACTCATCGGCGTACGCCCTGATCTTGACGGCGTCCGGTGCCGGCGTGACGGCCATCAGGTAGTCGAACATCGCGTCGGGGGAGTCGTGCTGGCCGGTCGCGCGCTGGACGGCGGTGCCGCCACCGAGGTAGAAGTGGCCGCCCGACATCGAGGAGGTGCCGCCGTGCACGGCGGCCCGCTCGAGCAGCAGCACCCGGGCGCCGGCCCGGGCGGCCTCCAGAGCGGCACACGCCCCGGCCATGCCGAAGCCGACGACGACCACGTCGAAGGCCTCGGCGCCCGCGAGCACCGACTCGTCCAGCACGGGTGGCACTGCGGTGCCCGGGGTCTCGTCGGCCATGGCCCAAGATTAGAACACGTTCCAGTTCTGTGGGCGGGGCGCCCCGTCGGCACCGATAGGATCAGGGCTCGATCCGAGCGGGCGAACAGTGAGGTGGCCGTGACCTTCGATGTCCACCAGCTCGATTCCTTCCTGCTCGTGGGCTCCCTGGTCACGCTGGCAGCTATCCTCGCGGTGCGCCTCTCGGCCCCGGTCGGGCTGCCCAGCCTCCTGTTCTACCTCCTCATGGGCGTGCTGCTCGGTGAGTCGGTGCTCGGGATCGACTTCGAGGATGCCCAGCTCGCGCACGCGCTCGGCTTCGGTGCGCTCGCGCTGATCCTGGCCGAGGGTGGTCTCACCACCAGCTGGCGCGAGATGCGGCCCTCGATCAGGCTGGGCGTCTCGCTGGCCACCGTCGGGGTGGCCGTCTCGGTGGCCGTGGTCGCCGTGGGCGCGCACTACGTCCTCGGCCTGCCGTGGGAGCTGGCGATCCTGCTGGGTGCCGTCTGTTCGCCGACCGATGCCGCCGCGGTGTTCTCCGTGCTGCGCGTCGTCCGCCTGCCGCGGCGCCTCACCGGCGCGCTGGAGGCGGAGTCGGGGCTCAACGACGCCCCCACCGTCGTGCTCGTCTCCATCATCTCCACCGGTGCGGCTGCGCGCAGCGGCCTGCCGAGTGTCGCGGGCACGATCGTCTTCGAGCTCCTCGTCGGCACCCTGGTCGGCATCGCGGCCGGTGTCGCCGGCGCCTGGGTGATGCGGCGTGCTGCGCTGCCGTCCTCCGGCCTCTACCCGCTGGCCGTGCTCTGCCTGGCGTTCGTGGCGTACGGCGGCGCGTCGGCCGTGCACGCCTCGGGCTTCGTCGCTGTGTACGTCGCCGCGCTGATCCTCGGCAACCAGGACCTGCCGCACCGGGCCGCGACCAGGTCGTTCGCCGAGGGCCTGGCCTCGCTGGCGCAGATCGGGCTGTTCGTCATGCTCGGCCTGCTGCTCTCACCTGACCGGATCACCCTCCACACCGTCGGCCTGGCCCTCGCCACCGGCCTGATCCTGACGCTCGTGGCGCGGCCGTTGTCGGTGTTCATGAGCTCGATCGTCCAGCCGATGCCGTGGCGCGAGCTGACGTTCATCTCGTGGGCAGGGCTGCGTGGCGCCGTACCGATCGTGCTCACCACCATCCCGCTCGCCGAGGGCGTGGACGGAGCAGACCAGCTCTTCGACATCGTCTTCGTCATGGTGGTCGTCGACACGCTGCTCACCGGTCCCACACTGCCGTTGGTCGCCCGCCTGCTGCGCGTGGTCCGGCGCTCTGAGCCACGGGGGCTCGAGGTGGAGGCGGCACCGTTGGAGCGGGTCGCCGCCGACCTGCTCCAGGTGACCATCGCCCCCAGCTCGCGGATGCACGGCGTCGAGGTCGGCGAGCTGCGCCTTCCGCCGGGCGCGTCGGTGTCGATGGTGATCCGGCAGGGACAGACGCTGGTCCCGGAGCGGCGCACGGTCCTGCGGCACGGCGACGACCTGATCGTCGTGACCCCCCGCAAGGCGCGAGAGGCCACCGAGGAGCGTCTGCGCCAGGTGTCGTCCGGCGGCCGGCTGGCCCAGTGGCTGGGCGAGCCGAGGCAACAGCCGGACTAGCTGCCCTACTGGCTCTCGGGCGGGCTGCAGAAGGTCGAGCTCTCGACCGCGGTCACCGACTCGACCTCCTTCGTGCGCAAGGACTTGAAGGACTCGCCGATCACGACCACGATGCCGCGACCGAGCTTCTCACCCGAGACCACCCTGGCCGACTTGAACTGCCGCGCCACCAGCCGCACGGCTGCGTTGCGTGGCTCGTCGCTCCAGATCTGGACGCCGTTGATCTTGGCCGGCGCATTTCCGCTGTCGGCGCCGACGAAGCCGCGCTCCTCCAGCTGCTCCATGGTGGCCCCGGCCAGGCCGCTGCGGTCACTGCCGTTGAAGACGCTGACGGCGACCTGGTCGCCGAAGACCTGCGTGCCGGCGAGCAGCGTGACGTCGGTGCACAACGGTGGGGGCTCCGACGTGGGGAACGGTTTGGTCGCGGCCCGCCAGCCCCAGATGGCGGCGACGAGCAGCAGCGCGGCCAGCACGAGCAGCGTGAGGGCGGACTTGAGGGGGGCAGGCATCAGGCCGCGACCTCGTGGACCCGGGCGTGCAGGATGTTGCGCTGGTGCAGTGCTGCGCGGAGGGCGCGGTGCAGGCCGTCCTCGAGATAGAGGTCCCCGCGCCACTCGACGACGTGGGCGAACAGGTCGCCGTAGAACGTCGAGTCCTCGTCCAGCAAGGTGGCGAGCTGCAAGGTGTCCTTGGTGGTGACCAGGTGGTCGAGGCGCACCTGCCGTGGCGGGATCTTGGCCCAGTCACGCGGTTCCAGCCCGTGCGCGGGGTAGGGACGCCCCTGGCCGACGCGCTTGAAGATCACGACGCGACTATATCGACGCCCCCGCACGGGGGAGGGTCAGCGCTCGGGCTGGCTAGGCTTTGCCCATGACGCAGACTCCCGAGACGCCGGACGCGCAGCACCCGATCGCCGCCGCCGTGGCACCCGGCTATGCCTTCGAGGGTACGGCGCTGGAGCTCGGCGGCCTGATGCTCACCGCCACCGACCTCTCCGACGTCCACATCCGGATACCGCTGGGGATGCTCAACCGCCACGGTCTGGTCGCCGGCGCGACGGGCACCGGCA
>NZ_JANPEO010000262.1:0-4275 GCF_031422975.1 Nocardioides sp.
GAGTCCGCGACTACTCGGTCGGGGTCTCCGACGGGGACTCGGTGACCGACTCGGGGTCGAGGACGGTCCTCGACGCAGCGTCGATCGCCTCGGTGGTCGCGTCGAGGTCGAGGGCTCCCGGGCTCGTGACGAGGTCGTCCAGCAGCGAGGCGACGGCAGCGTCGAGCTCGGTGCCCGTGGCCAGCAGCGGGGGGATCACCATGCCGCGGATGGCCGAGTTGAAGACCGTGGCATGAGCGGGCTCGCGACCCGGCCACAAGAACGCCTCGGACCCGGCGACCTCGGTGTTGGCGGGGACGATGTAGCCGGTACGGGTCACGATCTCGAGGGCGGCGTCGGAGACGGCGTAGGCCATGAAGTCCGCGGCATCGTTGACGTGTTCGGTGCCCTTGGAGATGCACAGCCCGTCGATGTCTCCGACGGTTGCGGGGCTCTCGATGACAGGCATGGAGATGGTGTCGAACGACAGCGACTCGACGGCTCGGAGCTCAGGCACGAGGTCGCGGAATCCGGCGATCATCGCGAGCTTGCCGCGCTTGAAGAGCTCAAGAGGCGTGGCCTTGCGCAGCTCGTCGGCGCTCGGTGTCAGCGTGGGATCGCGCAGGATGGCCAGCGTCTGGTCGAGCGCCGAGCGCGTGCCGTCGCCGGCGAAGTCCAGGGACTTCGGGTCGGTGTCGTCGTCGAAGAGCTGACCGCCGCCCGAGTAGATGAACGGCGCGAGGCCGCGCAAGGTGGGTTCGATCCACACGCCGTCGACGGTTCCACGGCGACTCGCGAACTGGGCCGCGGCGGCGAACTCGGCGAGCGTCCAGCGGTCGTCGAGCTCGCCGGGCGACGTCTCATCGGGCACGTCCAGGCCGCGTCGTTCCATCTTGGCGAAGTCGACCAGCTCGTCGTTGTAGTAGATGACCATGGGAGAGATCGAATAGGGCATGCACTGGAGGTCGTCGTCGTAGGAGAAGGCCTCGAGTGCGTCGCGCGAGTAGCGGTCGCCGAAGTCGACCCCGCGCTCGTCGAGCAGCAGGCTCACCGGTCGGGTCGACTCGCTGTCGGCGATCTCCAGCAGGTCACGGCGCGCGGTCAGGAAGACGTCCGGGGCGTCGCCGGCGAGGACGGCCTCGAGCGCGGTCTCGTGGTCGGGCCAGGTGACGAGCTTGACCTCGCGCGTCTGCGACGAGGCGTTGAAGGAGTCGACGACCTGCTCGAAGGCCCTGAGCTCCTCGGGGTGACCGAATGCCCCGAAGGTCAGGGTCCGTTTCTCAGCGGGCTGCGAGCTGCGGGTGGCGGTCGGCTTCGGTGGCGCCTCGTCGTCGGAGCATGCCGCGAGCCCGAGGCTCAACAACAGCGCTGACGTGATCGCTACCAGCCGCCGCCTCGTCATCGCCCCGCTTCCCTGTCCCCATGATCGGCCCATCCGTTGGCCCGTCCGATGGCCCGGCCAACCCTAGTGGTCGCGCGGTCACGACCCGATGCAGCGTCCGGCGGCCTCGGCCACCCGGACGAAGATCACCGGGTCGAGGGCGGCTCCTTCGCGGCGTACGCCGTCGCGCGTCAGCGGCACCAGCCGATCCAACCGGACCTCGCTCGGTCGTCCCTGCGAGTCCCAGGCGCCGCTGCCGATGTCCATCCAGTAGCGACCGTGCCGGGCCTCGTCAGCGGCGTCGCGGTCGTGGTCCTGGCTGGACAGGTAGAGCCCGACCCAGCCGTCGCCCTCAGCGCGCAGTACCAGCACCGGGCGGTCCTTGCCCTGAGACGGGTCGTCCTCGTAGGCCACCCACGCCCACACGACCTCGCCGGGATCGGGCTCCCCGTCGGCTTGCGGCGCATAGGCGTCGGCCAGCACCGGAGTCGTCGAGCCGGCGGGCGCGCCGAAGAGTCGAGCCAACCTGTCCTTGAGGGGCGTCATGATCTCGAGCATAGGAGTCGGCCCCGAGCGAAGACGAGCGATCAGCGCCCGGACGGGGGGATCTCGCCGGAGCCGCGGACGACGAGTCGCGTCGGGATCAGGTGGGTCTGGGGCGGGCGGTCGTGGCCGTCGAGCCGGTCGAACAGGAGCGTGGCCCCCAGCCGACCCATCTCGGTCGGGTCCTGGGCGACGAGGGTGATCCCGGGCGTGAGGACGTCCGCCAGGGCGAAGTCGTCGAAGCCCACCAGAGCGATGGTGTGCTGCAGCCCGAGCCGGTGCAGCGCCTTGGTGGCGCCCACCGTGACGAGGTTCTGGCTGGCGAAGATCGCGGTCGGTGGGCTGTCGCATGCCATCAGGTCCAAGGTGGCCCGGCAGGACGCATCGATGGTCGCCACGCCGTGGTGCACGATGGCCGGATCGACGGGGATCCCGGCCCCGGCCAAGGCGCTCACATAGCCGTCATGACGCTGCTGCGCGGTGACGATCCCGATGTCGTCACCCAGGTAGGCGATCCGGCGGTGCCCGATAGCGACGAGATGCTCAGTTGCGTCCGCCGCCCCCTCCCTGTTGGTCGAGACGACGGCGTCGGCGTCGATGAGCCGAGGCACTCGGTCCAGGAAGACGATCGGGGTGCCGGCGCGCTGCTCGGCGATCAGATAGCTCTGGTCTCGCCCAGTCGGGGCGATGAGCAGCCCGTCGACCTGACGGTCGATGAGGGTGCGGGCGAAGTCACGCTCCCGAGCGGCGTCCTCGTCCACGCTCGCGATCAGCACCTGGACGCCGCGCCGCTGCGCCACGTCCTCCACCGCGCGCAGCAGCGCTGCGCTGAACGGGATGGCAACGTCCTCGAGCAGCAGTCCGATGGTCGCCGTACGACCGTCGGCGCGGCGCAGGTTGCTGGCCACGAGGTTGGGCCGGAAGCCCAACTTCTCAGCGGCGCTGCGCACTCGCGCCTGCGTGCTGGGACTCACGTTGCCTTCGTTGTTGATCACCCGGGACACGGTCTTGACCCCCACATGGGCCAACGCGGCGACGTCGCGCATGGTGGGGCGCGGTGGCCGTGACGGTCCAGCGTCCCGAGACATCGGTGTCATCCTGGGGATCCTCCAGAGGCGCGTCGAGGCCTGGGTTGAGCGCGACACGATGGCTTTCGCGACTGCTTGATGGGCAGCGATGACAACGCTGCCATATGCCCAGCGAGATGGCAAGCAGCCGCGGCTTGGCCGCATCCACGGCTAAGAGTCATCCTCAATGACAACGTGGTCACAATTTTCAGAGTTTCATTGACACATTGCGGTGTGATCGGTTTCACTCTGTTGACCACGTTGTCATTCGGTGCTCCTGAGGTACCGACCCTTGAAAGGAACACCCGATGAACGGCTCCACCTTCCTCACCTCCCGCATCAAGCGACACGGCCTCGTGGCCGTCGCCTGCGCGACCTTGGCCCTCACCGCCGCCTGCGGCTCCTCCGACAACTCCACGTCCACCGGCGGCTCGGACTCCGGCGGCGACTCCAGTCCCAAGACGGTCGCCTTCGTGATGGGCGCCGAGTCAGACCCGTTCTTCCAGGCCATGAAGATCGGCGCCGAGGCCGAGGCCCAGGCCCAGGGCGTTGAGCTCATCTGGCAGGGCGACCCCGCGCAGTACTCCCCCGCCACCCAGATCCCGTTCGTGGACCAGGTCCTCGCCCAGAAGCCCGACGGCCTCGTCCTCATCCCGACCGACCCCGACGCACTCCAGCCCTCGGTCGCCAAGGCCGTCGGCATGGACATCCCCGTCGTCAACGTGGACACCCACGTCACCGACCTGACCGACGTGATCAGCTTCATCACCGGCGACAACGCCGACGGCGGCGCCAAGGCCGCCGAGGCGATGGCGACGGCGATCGGCTACCAGGACGGCGAGAGCTACCAGGTCGTTGTGGGGCTCACGTCGGCCACCGCGACCACCAACGTCGCGCGCCTCGACGGCTTCACGAAGGCCATCGCCGACTCCTACCCCGGCATCGAGATCGTCGACAAGGCCTACTCCCAGTCACAGGCGACCACCGCCAACACCAATGTCAACAACTGGCTGACCAAGTACCCCGACCTGGCCGGCATCTTCGCCATCGACGGCACCAACGCGACGGGCGCGGCCGCCGCGCTGCAGGCCAAGGGACTCGTCGGCAAGACTGCGCTGATCGGCTACGACGCCTACCCGGCCAACGTCGACCTGCTCAAGAAGGGCGTCTTCACGGCCCTGATCGCTCAGGACCCCGCCGCCGAGGCCAAGCAGGCCATCGACGACCTCGTCGCCTACTGGGATAGCGGCTCGACGGACGGCATCGAGCACGAGATGGTCATCCCCAACGTGGTCCTCACCAAGG
>NZ_JANPEO010000263.1:0-14704 GCF_031422975.1 Nocardioides sp.
GAGTGGCGCATCACCCGCGAGGCGCAGGACGAGTTGGCCGCGTCGTCGCACCAGAAGATGGCCGCGGCATACGACCGTGGCTTCTTCGACGACCAGATCACCGCGTTCCGCGGCGTGGAGCGCGACAACAACCTGCGGGCCGACTCGACCGTCGAGAAGCTCGCGACCCTGAAGCCGGTCTTCGGCAAGGGCGAGGCCGCGACCATGACCGCGGGCAACTCGACCCCGCTCAGCGACGGCGCGTCGGCCGTGCTGCTCGCCAGCGAGGACTGGGCCGCGGAGCACCAGCTGCCCGTGCTGGCCTGGTTCACGGACTACGAGACGGCCGCCGTCGACTACGTCAACGGTGCCGAAGGCCTGCTGATGGCTCCGGCGTACGCCGTGCCGCGGATGCTCGAGCGCGCCGGGTTGAGCCTCCAGGACTTCGACTACTACGAGATCCACGAGGCCTTCGCCTCCCAGGTGCTCTCGACCCTCGCAGCCTGGGAGGACCCGGTGTTCTGCAAGGAGCGCCTCGGTCTCGACAAGCCGCTCGGCTCCATCGATCGGGCCAAGCTCAACGTCAACGGCTCCTCGCTCGCTGCGGCGCACCCGTTCGCCGCGACCGGTGGCCGGATCGTCAGCTCGCTCGCCCACCAGCTCGCGCAGAAGGGCTCGGGCCGAGGACTGATCTCGATCTGCGCGGCCGGCGGCCAGGGCGTCGTGGCGATCCTCGAGCGCTGATCTGGGGAACTGGCCTGCAGGAGTCCCCGGATGTCCGGGGACTCCTGCACTGGTAGCGTCTGCGCCGTTCGACATCCTTTAAGGAGCCGTCCCGTGAGGCGGAGAAGGAGGTCAACGGCCATGACAAACAACCAGGCCGGCCCTCGCATCGTGCTCGACCCCGGTGACATCGCCCGGGCGCTGACCCGTATCGCCCACGAGATCCTCGAGCGGAACAAGGGCGCCACCGACCTCGTCCTCCTCGGCCTGCACACCCGTGGCGTACCGCTGGCCCACCGGATCGCCGAGCGCATCCAGAGCGTCGAGGGTGTCGCCGTGGCCGTCGGCGAGCTCGATGTGACGATGTATCGCGACGACCTGCGCAAACAGCCCACGCGCCGAGCCCACAAGACCGCGATCCCGCCCGGGGGCATCGACGACAAGATCGTGGTGCTCGTCGATGACGTGCTCTTCTCCGGCCGCACGATCCGCGCGGCGCTCGACGCGCTGGCCGACCTGGGCCGGCCCAGCGCCGTACGCCTCGCCGTGCTCGTCGACCGCGGCCACCGCGAGCTGCCGATCCGTGCCGATCATGTCGGCAAGAACCTCCCCAGCGCGCGCTCCGAGCGGGTCAGCGTCCGGCTGGCCGAGTGCGACGACTCCGACGAGGTGACCATCTCGTGAAGCACCTGCTCTCCATCAACGACGTCTCGGCTGACCAGATCCAGGAGATCTTCGCGACCGCGGCCGACATGCACGACGTACAGCGACGTGAGGTCAAGAAGCTCCCGGCACTGCGCGGGCGCACGGTCGTCAACATGTTCTTCGAGGACTCGACGCGCACTCGCTCGTCCTTCGAGATCGCCGGCAAGTGGCTCTCCGCCGACGTCATCAACATCTCCGCCAAGGGCTCGTCGGCCTCCAAGGGCGAGTCGCTGCGCGACACCGTCCTGACCGTCTGCGCCATGGGCGTCGACGGGCTCGTGATCCGGCACCCCGCGTCCGGTGCCGCGCAGCAGGTCTCCGAGTGGGTCGATGCCGTGGTCATCAACGCCGGCGACGGCATGCACGAGCACCCCACCCAGGCCCTGCTCGACGCCTACACCCTGCAGCGACGGCTCGGCTCGCTGGAGGGCAAGCACGTCGCGCTCATCGGCGACCTGACGCACTCGCGGGTGTTCCGCTCCAACGTCCTGTGCCTGACCAAGCTGGGCGCGCACGTGACCGTGGTGGCCCCGCCGACGCTGATGCCCAGCGGGATCGGGCCGTGGTCCAAGGACGCCGGGTTCTCGACGTCGTACGACATCGACGACGTGTTGCCGGACGTCGACGCGGTGATGATGCTGCGGGTCCAGAAGGAGCGCATGTCGGGCGGGTTCTTCCCCTCGGCGCGGGAGTACACCGTCGGCTACGGCCTCACCCGCGACCGACTCAAGCTGCTCAAGCCCGATGCCCCGATCTGCCACCCCGGCCCGATGAACCGCGGTCTCGAGATCGCCGCCGACGCCGCCGACGCGGCCCAGTCGGTCGTGCTGGAGCAGGTCTCCAGCGGGCTCGCGATCCGGATGGCCGTGCTCTACCACCTGCTTGCGGGAGAGGAGTCCTGATGGGCCTGATCATCACCGGCGCCAAGCTGCTGGGAGACAAGACGCAGGACCTGTACGTCGATGACGCCGGCCGGCTCGTGGCCGAGGCCCCCTCAGGCGCCGAGACGCTCGATGCTGACGGACTCGTGGCGCTGCCCGGGCTCGTCGACCTGCACACGCACCTGCGCGAGCCCGGTCGCGAGGACGCCGAGACCATCCTGTCCGGGTCGCAGGCCGCCGCCATCGGTGGCTTCACCGCAGTCCTCGCCATGGCCAACACCTCCCCGGTGACCGACACCGCCGAGGCCGCCCTGCGCGTCTTCGACCTCGGTCGCGAGGCCGGCCTGGTCGACGTCCAGCCCGTCGGGGCCGTCACCAAGGGCCTCAACGGCCAGGAGCTCGCCGAGCTCGGACTGATGGCGCGCTCGCGGGCCCGGGTGCGGGTCTTCTCCGACGACGGCAAGTGCGTCCACGACGCACGGGTCATGCGCCGCGCGCTGGAATACGTCAAGGCCTTCGGCGGCGTCGTGTCCCAGCACGCCCAGGACCCGACGCTGGCCGGGCCGACGGCCTGCTGCCACGAGGGCGAGATCTCCGGCCGGCTCGGCCTGCCCGGCTGGCCCGGCATCGCCGAGGAGGTGATCGTCGCTCGCGACGTGATGCTGGCCCGCCACACCGCCTCCCGCGTGCACATCGCGCACGTCTCGACCGCCGGCTCGGTCGAGGTGCTCCGCTGGGCGAAGGCCCAGGGCATCGACGTGACCGCGGAGGTGACGCCCCACCACCTGCTGCTCACCACCGACCTGCTCGAGGGCTACGACCCGACCTTCAAGGTCAACCCCCCGTTGCGCCCCGCGGAGGACGTCGCAGCCCTCCGAGTGGCGCTCGCCGACGGCACCATCGACGCCGTCGCCACCGACCACGCACCGCACGCGCGCCACGACAAGGAGCACGCCTTCGTCGACGCTGCCTTCGGGATGCTCGGACTGGAGACGGCGCTGGCCGTGGTGCGCACGGCGCTACCCGACCTGTCGTGGAGCGATGTCGCGCGCGTGATGTCGAGCAACCCGGCCCGGATCGCGGGACTGCCCGACCACGGGTCGCTGGACGTCGGCACGCCCGCCCACATCGTGCTCGTCGACCCCGACACCTCGGTGACGATCGACAGGGCCGATTCCGTGTCGTTGTCGCGCAACAATCCCTGGCACGGTCGCTCTCTCACCTCCCGCGTGGTGCACACGGTGTACGCCGGGCGGGTCACCGTGCGCGACGGCGCGCTGGTCTGAGGGGCGCCGGCGCGTCGGCGTAGCGTGCGTCCCATGACCGAGTGGGCCGAGATCAGGACCGAGGCGCAGCTGGAGGCGGTGGTGGGCACACCGGGGGAGCGGGCCACGGGCAAGGAGCGGTCCGCGCTCACCGGCATCGACCGCGCGTGGCTGGCGGCGTCGCCGTTCTGCCTGCTCGCGACCGCGGACGCCGAGGGACGCTGTGACGCCAGCCCCAAGGGCGACCCGCCCGGACACCTGGTGCACGTCCTCGACGATCGAACCATCGCGTTGGCCGAGCGCCCGGGCAACAAGCGGGTCGACGGCTATCGCAACGTCATCGCCAACCCCCACGTCGGCATCGACTTCGTCGTCCCCGGACGCGCCGACACGTTGCGGGTCAACGGCCGGGCCCGGCTCATCAGCGAGGCACCGTTCTTCGACGAGCTCGCGGTGCGCGACCGCCGGCCGATCCTGGCCCTCGTGGTCGAGATCGAGACGCTCTTCTTCCACTGCGGGAAGGCATTCCTGCGCTCGCGACTGTGGGAGCCCGAGACCTGGGACCCCGATGCCCTGGTGCCGCGACGGGCGGTCATCGCCCAGGCGCTCGAGCCGCAGCCCGACATGACGCTGGCCGAGCTGGACGACTACTACCGGCCGGAGAACTACGCGAAGGGGCTGTACTGAGGACCGTCGGCATCGCCGGATGAGCCGCATCGTCGGACGTCGACGCAGCCCGGGTGGGTAACTCCTTCGGCGTAGCGTTGACCGCGAGCCCGCCGCCCACGAAAGGTCATTGCCGATGTCGGTCCCGCGCCTCCTGCACACGGTCCTCGACACCGACGACGTGCGCGCGACAGCGGAGTTCTGGCGGCAGCTGCTCGACCTGCGTTACCGCCCGGGCGACGAGGTCGTCACCGCTGGCGAGGACTGGCTGGTCCTCGACGACCACGACGGCAACCAGAGACTGGCCTTCCAGCTCATCGACCACCTCCAGCGCTCCACGTGGCCAGAGCCGGGGGTGCCGAAGCAGCTCCACCTCGACCTGACCGTCGGCAGCGTCGAGGAGCTCGACGAGCAGCACTTGCGCGTCCTGGCCCTCGGCGGCGAGCTGCGCCACGACCGGACGCACACGCCCGAGGAGCCGCTTCGCGCGTACGCCGACCCGGCCGGCCACGTGTTCTGCATCTTCGTCAGGTGAGTCACGCGGCCCCGTACCGGTCGACGTAGGCCAGCACCCGCGACAGCATCGCGCTGACGGACGCGAGGTCCGCAGCCCCGGGCCGCGGCGGGTCGGCCAGTTCGAGCAGGGCTGATGCCGCCGCCTCGGCGCCCGCCCGGTGTGCGACGCGGGCACAGGTGCGGGCAGCATCGCGCACCGCATGGGGATCGACGGTCAGCATCGACTCGAACACACGCTCGCGGTCCGGCACCCCGAGCTGGCCGGGCAGCTCCCACGCGGTCAGGGCGGCCGGCAGCTCGAACGAGTCGCACACGACCGCCCACTCGCGGGCCATGGGCTCCTCGGGTGGCAACGGCACCAGAACCGGTCCGGGCCGCGGGCCCGACGTGTCGATCTGCGGGTGGGCCAGCTCGGGAAAATCGGCAAAGGCGAACGCCGCTCGCGAGATCACCGCGAGCTCCTGCCATCGGGGCTGGGCCGCGGCGTAGTAGCGCTCCTTCTGGAACCCGCCGAACAGCAGGGCACGCTCGGCCTTGGCGCAGAACTCGTCCTCGATCGCCCAGGTGAGCGCCAACAGGGTCCGCTTGTGCAGACGCTGGACGGGCAGGTGCGGGTGGGTGCGACGCAGTTCGGCATACACCGACAGGCCACCCGGATCGGGGTCGGCCATGGCGTCGGCGATGGCAACGTCGAGCCGTACCCCGGCCTCGCGACGACGCACGACCCGCTCCACAGCCTCGACATCCGACTCGAGGTAGCGGCGGTGGCCGCTGTCGAGCCGGTGCGGGACCGGGAAGCCGTGGCGCTGCTCCCACATCCGCAGAGTGGCCGGGCTCAGGCCGGTGCGCTCGGCCATCGCGCTGATGGTGAGCAGTTGCTTCGGCGTTACCCCTTGCGCAGACTTCAACATTGTGTTCATGATAGGAGCATATTCCTTAACACTCTGTTTAGGAATACCCGACACGCAGATGGAGACCAAGATGACACTCAACAATCAACTCACCGACGAGAGGTCGGATGAGGTCGTGGACTGGACCGACCTGGGCCAGCGGATGTGGAGCTTCCTGACCGGACGCGAGGCAGCCATCCACTACAGCTTCGAGGACATGGCGATCGAGGTGCCGCGGGACACCGGCGCCAGCGCCCCGCGAGCGACCTGGAAGCTCAACGGCACCCTCACCATCACCACCAGCGACAACGACGCCGCAGCCCCGGCAAGCGCGAGCTGAGCAGGTCATGGCACTGGTGGTCGCGGCCGACCTGAGATTCGACCTCGAGGTGGCGGGCAGGCCCGCGGTCCACGCCCAGCTCCGTGGGGATGCGAACCGCCTGCTGCTCGAGGTCGACGATGCCGGTGCCTTCGCCGGCGCCCGCGACGCCACCGCGGTTCGCGCACTGGCCGAGAGCCTCGCGGCGCAGGGGGTGGTCGTCCGCGTGGAGAGCGGCGGGCGACACCTCGTCTCGCTGGGCGACGTGCGTGCCCCCTGGTGGCAGCGTCGGGCGACCGGATCCCGACGAATCCGGGTCGGCAGCGTCCGCGGCGCATTCACCGCGGCCCGGTCGCGGACACGCGGCACCCAGGCCGTGCTCCCGGACGCCGCACTGGTGCCGCCCACGACCCTGTGGCCGCTGACCCCGACGCTCCGGCGACCGGTCCGTCGACCCGTGACGACCACGCACGATCCGGCCAGAGGCGGTTCGCCGCGGCTCGTCCTGGCCAAGGAGAACGTCTGGGCAGGCGAACGACTGCCGAGCTATCGCCTTCGCGAGCGGACCACGATCGGATCCGCCCCTGACTGCGACATCTGCCTGCCCGGGCTGGAGCCCCAGCACGCCGTGATCGAGCACGATCACCGCGACGAGTACGTCGTGACCGCCCTCGCCGGCAGCACGCGCGTGCACGGCATGCGCGTCGAGCAACAGCTGCTGCGCACCGGGAGCCGACTCGAGGTCGGTGAGCACCGTCTCGTCTTCACCCGGGAGGAGTACGCCGACCACGGTCGCCCGCACGGCGGGCGAGTCGGCGGCGAGCTGGGCCGTCAGCTCCCGCAACCGCCGCGCGACGTGATCTGAGCAGGGGGCCGCTCAGGCCAGGCCGAGGGCGATCGCCTCCTCCCACAGGTCCTCGCGGACCCGGGGGTGGGAGGCGTGCTCGATGAGGTTGCGTGCCTGGGCGCGCTCGTCGTGGCCCCACATCCAGGCGATCCCCTGCTCGGTGACCACGGCGCTGTGCTGGAAGGACGTCACCGGCTCGTCGATCAGCGGCACGATGGTCGACACGTCCGCCTTGGGGTGCCAGCTGCGCAGGGCCATGAAGGCCTGACCGCCATCGGAGTGGCTGGCGCCGACGGTGAAGTCGGTCTGGCCGCCGAAGCCGGAGTGGATACGGGCACCGATGCGCGACGCGTTGGCCTGGTCGAACAGGTCCACCTGGAGGGCGGTGTTGATGGACGTCATCCGGGGTTGCCGGGCAATGCGGGCGGGGGAGTTGCTCACCTCGGTGCGCGCCATCCGCACCCGCGGGTTGTCGTCGACCCAGGCATAGAGCGCCTCGCTGCCGAACACGAAGGACGTCGTGAGGGGGACACCTCGATCGAGGGCCCCGGCCTCCTCGAGCGCCAGCACCCCGTCGCTGAACATCTCCGTCCAGATCCTCAGCCCCCGCCTGTCCACGACGCCGGCGACGGTCGCGTCGGGCACCTCGCCGATCCCTGCCTGGAGAGTGGAGCCGTCGCGGACCTGCGCGGCCACGAGTGCGCCGATCGCCACGGCGTCCGCCCCCGGGACCACGGCGTGATGCGTCCTCAGCGCAGCGTCGACCTCCACCCCCACGTCGATGTCGGCCACGTCGAGCTCGGCGTCGCCGAAGGTCCAGGGCATCCGTGGGTTGAGCTGGGCCACGACCAGGGCACCGCGCGCACGCGCGGCCTCGACGGCGGCGGGCAGCACGTTGACCTCGACACCGAGCGACACCTTGCCGTGGCGCGGCAGGGTGGTGTGCACGACCACCACGTCGGGCGGCAGCGGACCATGGAAGAGCCGCGGCACCATGGAGAGACGGCACGGGACGTAGGACAGTCGTGGATGGCGTCGGAAGCCCGGGCCCACGAACGTCGTCTCCGGCACCACACCGTCGTGCAGGGGAAGGTCCGCCTGGGCGTTCAGCGCGTGCAGCCGGACCTCGGGCAGCTCGGCGAGGATCGCCTCGAGCAGCGCCACCGGAGAAGCGAAGTTGCCACTGGTGATGATCCGGGGTCGGGTGATCCCGAGATCTCGCACCTCTCGGGCCGTGGTCTCGATCGACTGGGTGCGCATGGGGTCAGCCTGTCAAAGCCGGCCACGACACGCCCGTCCGGGAACGGCTCAGCGCTCCACGTCGAGTCCGAGCCACAGTGCCAGGGACGCGATCTCGTCGTCCACGGCGCCGCGCATCGCCCGGGTCCATGCTCCGTCCTCGTGCACGGCGCTCACCCGGAGCACTCCCGCGTCCCGCTCGGCGGTGGTGTCGGCCTTGCCGACCAGCCGGTCGCCGACCAGCACGGGCAGGGCCCAGTAGCCGAAGCGGCGCGTGTCCTTCGGCTTGTACATCTCGAGCTGGTAGTCGAACTCGAACAGCTCCGCCATCCGAGCGCGGTCGAAGACCAGCCGATCGAGCGGCGACAGCAGCGCGACCCGCCCCTCGAAGCAGTCCGGGGCGTCGAGGTACGCCGGGTCGACGCGCCAGGTGCCGCGGACGTCCTCGATCCGCGCCTCCTCCCCGACGGGCCCGACGTCGTTGGGCTCGGCGGGGGAGAGCGCTGCCCGAGGGCGGGCCAGGCCCAGCGACCGCAACCGGCGCTCGCCGCGCAGGCGATGGGCCTCCGCGAGCGGCACCGGCTGCGTGTCCGGGTAGACCCGCTCCGCGAGGTCCCAGAGCTTGTCGCGACCGTCCATGCCCGCCAACGCCACCTCGCCGCGCTGCACCATCATGTCCAGCAGGCGGCGGACGTTGCGATCGTTGTTCCACCCGCTCGACTGCCAAGGCACCAAGGTCGTGTCGGGGAGCTCGCGCGTCGTGCACGGCCCCTCGTCGTGCAGCTTGGCCAGGATGTCGCGCCGGGTGTCGTCGTTGGCCTCGACCCAGCGCGCGAGCGAGATCTCCCAGTCCTTGAGCGGCCCGGCGCCCGGCCAGGCCGCCATCTCGGCGCGGTAGAGCGCCAGGTCCTCGGCCGGACGCAGCATCGAGCGCAGCTCCACGAGCGAGCCGTCGGCCACCAGGTCGTCCAGCGACGACTGCCGGTAGGACGCACCGAGTCGCGACCACGCCACGACATGGGCACTCGGCGCGACGGCGGCGGTCGGCTCGACCTGGAGCAGTGTGAGGTGCCGGATCATGTCCAGCAGGTCGTCGGGGCGGCTGCCGTCGAGCAACTGGGCGCGCACGGCGATCCGCCGCGCCTGCTCGCGAGTGAGGTGGTGCACCCGTCGAGGATAGGGAGAGGGCGAGACGCCAGCCGGGTGCAGCCGGCGCGATCAGCGCGGAGGCCGGACCACGCTGACGGTGTTGCCGGTGCCGACGACCCTGGAGGCGGTTGGCCCGGCGGCGACGGGGACGGTGTTGGCGTCCCCGCGGATGCGGAGCCGGTCGAGGCGCTGGTGCTCGAGGGTGTTCTCGCTGCCGACGACGCGGGTACGGAAGCCGCGGCGCACGACCGCGACGTTACCGGCGCCACGCAGCACCAGCACGTGCGTGCGGTCGGCGCTCAGCGACATACCGTCGCCCTGCATCCGCACCTGCTCGACGAGGCCCTCCACCGTGGCCGACGAGCCGGCGCCGGTGATGGACAACGTCGTCGCCGACGTCATGATCACGCTGCTGCGGGCTCCGCTGATCTCGACCAGGGTCTGGGGCTTGGCGGTGACCTCGGAGTCGTCGCCGGTGACGTAGAGGTGGGTCGCCGTGGGCATGGTCACGGTCGCGTCGTCGGCCTCCACCACCACGATGCCGCAGGCGCCGTACAGCTCGTAGGTCGCGCCGTCCCAGTCCAGCACCACCTCGTCGGAGACGCAGCTCACGGGGATCGTCACGGCGGCGTCCGCGGAGACGGGAGCGAGCACGAGGGCGGCCAGCGCGACGAGGGGGGTCGCGACACGCAGCGAGCGGCGGGCGAGGGGGCGGGACATGGGGCTCCGTCGGGTCGGTGGCGCGGACATACCGCGGGTACGCCTCCAGCCTGCCTCGCATCGGGCTCGATGGACATGACCTCGCGACGTGCTCTGCGACACAGACGCGCTGGCAAGGAGTCCTCCGCACCGCTGCTAGGCTCCGGGCAAGCTCGAACATCCTTTAACGATCCGTCCTGTGAGGCGGAGAAGGAGGTACGGCGTTGCCTTCACGCGCGCCTGCGCTGCTCGTCCTCGAGGACGGGCGGTCTTTCACCGGTTACGCCTTCGGCGCCGAGGGGGAGACCTTCGGCGAAGCGGTCTTCTCCACCGGCATGACCGGTTACCAGGAGACACTGACCGATCCCAGCTACCACCGTCAGGTCGTCGTGATGACGGCCCCGCATGTCGGCAACACCGGCATGAACGACGAGGACCCGGAGTCCCGCAAGATCTGGGTCGCGGGCTACGTCGTGCGTGATCCCGCCCGGGTGCCGTCCAACTGGCGCTCCCGGCGCAGCCTGGCCGACGACCTGCGCGAGCAGGGCGTGGTCGGCATCTGCGACATCGACACTCGCGCCCTGACCCGCCACCTGCGCGAGCGCGGGGCGATGCGGGTCGGCATCTCCACGACCGAGCACGACAAGCATGCGCTCCTGCGCCGGGTGCTCGACTCCGGTCAGATGGCCGGGTCGAACCTCAGCGAGGCCGTGTCCACTTCCGAGACCTACGTCGTGCCCGCGGTCGGAGTGAAGCGCTTCACCGTCGCCGCGGTCGACCTGGGCATCAAGGCCAACACCCCGCGGATGATGGCCGAGCGCGGGATCGAGGTGCACGTGCTGCCCGCGACGTCCACCATCGCGGACGTCCTCGCCGTCAGCCCCGACGGCCTCTTCTTCTCCAACGGTCCCGGCGACCCGGCGGCCACCACCGGTCAGGTCGAGCTGCTCAGGGCAGCCCTCGATCGCGAGATCCCCTACTTCGGGATCTGCTTCGGCAACCAGCTCTTCGGCCGCGCGCTGGGCTTCGGCACCTACAAGCTCAAGTACGGCCACCGGGGCATCAACCAGCCCGTGATGGACCGCACCACCGGCAAGGTCGAAGTCACCGCGCACAACCACGGCTTCGCCGTGGACGCGCCCCTGGAGGGCAGCACGACCACGCCGTACGGCGTCGCGACCGTGAGCCACGTGTGCCTCAACGACGACGTCGTCGAGGGTCTCGAGCTGCGTGGCGACGCCGGCAGGCTCAAGAGCTTCTCCGTGCAGTACCACCCGGAGGCGGCGGCAGGGCCACACGACGCGGCCTACCTCTTCGACCGGTTCCTGGAGCTGATGGAGTCGAGCCGAGGAACGCGGCGAGCGACTGAAGCGACCAACCAGAACAGTGCTCAAGGCGTGGAAGGGACGGCCTGACATGCCGAAGCGTGACGACATCAAGTCGGTCCTCGTCATCGGCTCCGGGCCGATCATCATCGGCCAGGCGTGCGAGTTCGACTACTCCGGCACCCAGGCCTGCCGCGTGCTGATGGCGGAGGGGATCCGGGTCGTGCTGGTCAACTCCAACCCGGCCACCATCATGACCGACCCCGAGTTCGCCGACGCGACCTACATCGAGCCGATCACGGCCGAGTACGTCGAGAAGGTGATCGCCAAGGAGCGGCCCGACGCACTCCTGGCGACGCTGGGCGGCCAGACCGCACTGAACTGCGCGATCGACCTCGACAAGGCCGGCGTTCTGGAGAAGTACGGCGTCGAGCTGATCGGCGCCAGCATCGAGGCCATCGGCCGCGGGGAGAACCGCGAGATCTTCAAGAAGATCGTGGCCGAGCTCGGTGGCGAGAGCGCGCGCAGCACGATCTGCCACTCCATGGACGAGTTGTTCGCGGCCGCCGAGGACCTCGGCTACCCGATGGTGGTCCGGCCGTCCTTCACCATGGGCGGCACCGGCTCCGGCATGGCCTACGACGAGGAGGACCTGCGACGCATCGGCGGCGGTGGCCTGGCCGCCTCTCCCACCAGCGAGGTGCTCCTCGAAGAGTCGATCATCGGCTGGAAGGAGTACGAGCTCGAGGTCATGCGCGACACCGCCGACAACGTGGTGATCATCTGCTCGATCGAGAACCTCGATCCGATGGGCGTCCACACCGGCGACTCGATCACGGTCGCACCGGCGATGACCCTGACCGACCGCGAGTACCAGACGATGCGTGACCTCGCGATCGACATCATCCGCGCGGTCGGGGTCGACACCGGCGGCTGCAACATCCAGTACGCCGTGAACCCCGAGGACGGTCGCCTGATCGTCATCGAGATGAACCCCCGCGTCTCGCGCTCGAGCGCGCTGGCCTCCAAGGCGACCGGCTTCCCGATCGCCAAGATCGCCGCGAAGGTCGCCATCGGCTACACCCTCGACGAGATCCGCAACGACATCACCCGGGAGACCCCGGCCTCCTTCGAGCCGTCGCTGGACTACGTCGTGGTCAAGGTGCCGCGGTTCGCGTTCGAGAAGTTCTCCGGCGCCGACACGACCTTGACGACGCACATGAAGAGCGTCGGTGAGGCGATGGCCATCGGGCGCAACTTCACCGAGTCGCTGCAGAAGGCGCTGCGATCCCTGGAGAGCAAGAGCGCGATCTTCGACTTCGCCTCGCCCCTGGGTGACCTGGCCGCGCTGCTGGAGAAGTCGGCGACGCCGACCGACGGTCGCCTCCGCACGGTGATGGACTCCATCCGCGCCGGCGCCACGCCCGAGCAGGTCTTCGACGCCACCAAGATCGACCCGTGGTTCGTCGACCAGCTGTTCTTGATCAAGGAGGTCGCCGACGACATCGCCTCCGCCGTCGAGCTCGACCACGAGACGCTGCGCACGGCCAAACGACACGGCTTCTCCGACGCGCAGATCGCCGCCATCCGCGGCATGCGCGAGGACGTGGTGCGTGGCGTCCGCCAGGCGCTCGGCCTGCGCCCGGTCTACAAGACCGTCGACACCTGCGCCGCGGAGTTCGCTGCCCAGACGCCGTACCACTACTCGTCCTACGACGAGGAGACCGAGGTGCAGCCCCGCGCCGAGGGCAAGCAAGCCGTCATCATCCTTGGCAGCGGACCCAACCGGATCGGCCAGGGGATCGAGTTCGACTACTCCTGCGTGCACGCCAGCATGGCGCTGAGCGAGGCCGGCTACGAGACGATCATGGTCAACTGCAACCCCGAGACCGTCTCCACCGACTACGACACCTCCGACCGGCTCTACTTCGAGCCGCTCACCTTGGAGGACGTGCTCGAGATCGTGCATGCGGAAGCCGCTGCCGGGCCGATCGCCGGCGTCATCTGCCAGCTCGGCGGCCAGACCCCGCTGGGGCTGGCGCAGGGACTCGCGGACGCGGGCGTCAAGATCGTCGGCACCCAGCCCGAGGCCATCCACCTCGCCGAGGAGCGCGGCGCCTTCGGCCGCGTGCTCCACGAGGCAGGGCTACCCGCCCCGAAGCACGGCATGGCGACGTCGTACGCCGAAGCCAAGCGCATCACCGACAGCATCGGCTATCCCGTGCTGGTCCGCCCGTCGTACGTCCTGGGCGGGCGCGGCATGGAGATCGTCTACGACGACGACCGGCTGCGCTCCTACATCGAGAGCGCGACCGAGATCGGTCCCGACCGCCCGGTCCTCGTCGACCGCTTCATCGATGATGCGGTCGAGATCGATGTCGACGCGATCTTCGACGGCGAGGAGCTCTTCCTCGGCGGTGTGATGGAGCACATCGAGGAGGCCGGCATCCACTCCGGTGACTCGTCGTGTGCGCTGCCGCCGATCACCCTCGGCGCCTCCGAGATCATGCGCATCCGCACGGCCACCGAGGCGATCGCCCGGGGCGTGGGGGTCAGGGGGCTGCTGAACATCCAGTTCGCCCTGGGTTCCGACGTCCTCTACGTCCTCGAGGCCAACCCGCGGGCGTCTCGTACCGTGCCGTTCGTCTCCAAGGCGACCGGGACGCCGCTGGCCAAGGCGGCCGCGCGGGTGATGCTGGGCGAGTCGATCGCCGACCTCCGTGCCCTCGGTCTGCTGCCCGACCGCGACGGCGGCGACCTCCCCGAGGACGCACCCATCGCGGTCAAGGAGGCCGTGATGCCCTTCAACCGGTTCAAGACGCCCGACGGCGGCCACGTCGACACCCTGCTCGGTCCGGAGATGAAGTCGACCGGTGAGGTGATGGGCTTCGACGCCGACTTCGGCACCGCGTTCGCCAAGGCGCAGACGGCGTCCTACGGCTCGCTGCCCACGAGCGGCCGGGTCTTCGTCTCGGTCGCCAACCGCGACAAGCGCAACATGATCTTCCCGATCAAGGTGTTGGCCGACCGCGGCTTCGAGATCTTGGCCACCGCCGGCACCGCCGGGGTCCTGCGTCGCAACGGCGTCAAGGTCACCGAAGTCCGCAAGCACCATGAGGGGGAGGGTCCCCACGGTGAGAAGACGACGGTGCAGCTGATCCGCGACGGCGACATCGACCTGGTCATCAACACGCCCTACTCCACGGGCGGGTCGGCCCGGGTCGACGGCTACGAGATCCGCACGGCCGCGGTGGGCGCCAACATCCCGTGCATCACCACCGTCCAGGGCCTGGGCGCCGCGGTGCAGGGGATCGAGGCACTGGCGAGCGGCGACATCGGCGTACGCAGCCTGCAGGACTGGAACTCCGGGGCGTGATGGCACTGATGGGCCGGCCCTATCGACTGCTCTTCGACCACGTGCTGACCCGGACCGATCCGGAGCGTGCCCACCACGCGGGCTTCGCGGCGATCCGGCTCGCCACGCCGCTGACCCGGCGCCTC
>NZ_JANPEO010000264.1:0-7850 GCF_031422975.1 Nocardioides sp.
CAGGAATCCCAGTGTGGTGGCGGCCTTTTCATCAGCGGCGAACCGGACGAACCGGAACCGCGACCACGCCAGCACCGCGCAGAACACGTGGACGCCGTTCAGGACACCCCAGTCGATGATCAGCGTCTCTCCGGGCGCCCAGACCCCGGGGCGACGACCCCGACCAGGGTTCACGTGACGCCAAGTGGCCTTGGCCTCGGCGACCAGCCGGCGGAAGTTCCGCGCCGATCCGACATAGCCAGCAGCGCGTGCCTCGGGCAGCAACCGCTTGGCCGAGATCCGACCAGAGGTGGCCTTGACCCGTGCCGCGACCACGTCGACAACGTCGTCGTAGTTCCTGGCCCGCGGCGTCCGTTCGAGCAGGACTCCACCGGCCTCGTGGGACTCGATGATTCTCTTCACGGTCTTGTGAGTGGTCCCGCAGATCGCGGCCGCACCCCGATAAGTGCCCACGTCTCGGTAGGCGGAAATGACGTCCATACGCTCTCTCGCGTTCTTCAATGGAGACCCCTGCGTGGTGATGTGGCTGGTTGGTACCGCCACCGTCACCACGCAGGGCCTCACGGCTCGCTACGACACGACGAACGAAGAGTGGGGACTTCTACCTGGCCAAAACCGGGGACTCAGACTTGGCCACCAGTGGGGACTTTCTCATGGCCACGGACATCTTGTGGGAGTGGGGACAGCGGCGCAGTGAGCTCAGCCCGAAGTCCTCTATCGCGGGCCTGATGGAAACAGACGCTGCGGGACTCGCAACGCTGGTCAATCAGATGTCGGGCATCAACTACTTGGATCAGGCCGCGATCGTCCGCGGCGCGGCGTTCACCCTGCTCCGGCTCATCGGGCACTTGAGTCAACAAGATCGCGAGACAGCGTTGCGCTGCATCGACTACGAGATTACGACGACCACTGACCCCAGTTGGCTCTCAGAGGAAGCCAGAAATCAACTGCTGCCCCCTCTACACACTCAGCGCGCAGACCTTCTCTCCTGGAGAAACCCAGAGGAGTGACCATTGCGTAGGAGCCCCCGTCGCACGTGCGTTTAACCGCCGCGTTAGCACCGTGCAGAGATTCCGCTCGCGAGATGCTGCGTCGCGCCGGCTGGGCGATGCCCGCCTCGGTGAGGCAACTGTCGTCGGGCTCGTGATTCAAAGTGAGTGCAGGAAGTCGATCAACCCTGGGAAGTAGTGCTTGGGGTCGTCGAACTGTGACAGGTGGCTGCCTTCGGGGCAGTGCAGGTAGCGCCCCTGAGGAAGCTGCTCCGACATCCATCGCATATGCGCGGGATCCATCGTGTCGTGGGTGGCTCCGATGACCAGCGTCGGCACGTTGACGTCCGCAAGGTCATTGGAACGGTCCCAGCTTTCCAGGGTGCCGCTCATCCCGAGTTCGCTGGGACCTTGCATAGGCACATAGATCGCCGGGTTGATGTGGGCCAGGGATCGGGTGACCGGGTCCGGCCAGTCCTCGATGGGCAAGCGGCATACGTGCAAGGCGTAGTGGTGCTCCATCAGTAGTTGCTCGTAGCGGGGGTCGTCGGTGGTGCCCTGGGCCTCGAACTGTTTGATCTCGCCCAGCACACCCTGGTCCATCGCGGGCATGAGGACTTCGTTGGCGTACGCGTTGTACAGCCGCGAGCTCGACATCATGTTGGAGATCACCAGACCCTTGAGCTGGTCCTGGTGGTGGACGGCGTACTCCAGTGCCAACAGCCCACCCCACGACTGCCCGAGAAGCACGAAATTGCTGCTATCGAGGGCCAGCGCCTTCCGAACCTGCTCGACCTCGTCCACGAAACGGGCCAGGTCCCACAGCTGCGGCTCGTCTGGTTGATCGCTGCGGAACGATCCGAGCTGGTCGTAGTAGTAGTACTCGATACCCGCCCCGGGGAACCAGGTGTCGAAGCATTCGTAGAGTTCGTCGGTCGCTCCAGGGCCGCCGTGCAACAACAGCACCTTGACGTCCGGGTTGTTGCCGACCCGTTTGGTCCACACCCGGAAATCGCCGGCCGGCGTGCTGATCGGCAGCATCCGTGAGCCACCCGAGATCACGTCGCGCGGATCCCATGTCGAAGTATCGAAGTACGAGGCCGATGAGGACTCCATGGTCGCAACCTACCCCCGAGGTGCGGCCGCGCGTTGGCTGCGTCATGCGCGCGGCGCCTGTAGCGGGTGGTGGCTCGTCGGCGGCTTTCGGATCCTCCTCGTACCGCCACGTGAGTGCGTCTTGTCGCCGCGTCTGACTCGCTATCCCGCACGGCCATCCCTCACGGTCCCCGTGCAGGACGCGGTCAAGCCGGGGCGTCGCGTTCGTGTTTGATGGTGCCCCTCACGTCCGGCCCGCGCCGCCACGGCAACGTGCCTTCGAGCTCGACCTCGAGGGAGAAGCTGAGGAACGTCCTCACCAAGACGATGAGGCCGAGTGCCAACGCGCTTTCCAGAGTGGGATCGACCGTGATGGTCAGGACGATGTCGGCGATGATGAGCAGCTCCAGCCCCAGGAGGATTGCGCGACCCACGCTTCGCCGCGCAGTCTCGTACGCATCACGCAGACCACTCCGTCGCGCGACAATCACCGCGTGCGCGAAGGCGCCGAGAGCACCGAGCACAAGAACGAGGACGCCACCGATCTCAAAGCCGTGCACCACGAGTTCCATGAGCTCGTCGAAAGTGACATCGATCATTGCTCCACCCTCGCACCTCAACACGTAGTCCGTGTCACCTCGGGACCGGAGCACGCCCCGGCCGACGATCAGCAAGCCTCCGGGTGGACCCGCCATCAATCCATGAGGTGCCTTAGCTCTCGCCCTTGACGCCGAAACGGGTGGCCCACAGCCCGGTCCCCCATAGTGCAACGGCGACCGCGATACCCCATCCGGCAGCGAATAGGCCGGGGAGTTCGCCCAGGCTGCCCACGAGTTCCGGGTACTTGGCGGAGACGGCGCCGAACCACATCGCGCATCCCGCCGACGGCAAGATCGCGAGCCACCAGCCTGCCACCCCGTTGGCCAATGCCAGCACGGCAACCGCTGCCGCGACAGGGACCGCCAGGGCAAACCCGGCTTGCATGGGTAGATGCATCAGGTACCAGGTGTCGTCGTCCCTCACGCCACTGCGTGCTGCGTCCAAGACGTCCCGCGCGTGCACCAGCGCGGCCCCCATCGCGAGTGCCACCAGCGCGTCCACCGGCCAGAACGCGGGCGTTTCAAGGGGGCGACGCAGCGACCACCGCGGCGCCGGTCGCCACATTCGCGGGAACGCTGCGGACGCAGCCACCAGTAGCGCCACGAACACCTGACCCCACGCCGGCGCGGTGATCCCGGCAACCAGAACCGCCGCCGCGATCCCAGCCACCTGCGGCCCTACCCACCCGGCCGGCCGAACCGCCCACGCGATCAGGGGCATCGGAAGCAGGAACGTGTACAAGAGCCCCCAGCTCGTTTCCAGGACGACGAACGGCATGAAGTCGGGGAATTCGGACGGGATGATCGCGACGAGGAAGTCGATGATCCCGAAGAAGCAGACTGCCCAAGTCAGTGCGACCACGCTGGCGCCCACACGGGACCCCACCGCCCGGTCGGCGGTGCCGAGACCAGCTGTGGTCGCCACTTCGTAAGTATCCCACTGCGAGGGACTACGTCCGTGGCCCCGGACTTGGAGCGACCCAAAGCCTCGACGCTCACTCACCGGCACGCACTCAATTGCGCGACGAGCGCCGTGAGCACGTGCGTCTTACCGCCGTCTGTCGGCGCTCGACGAAGCAGGCCTCATCACCGGCGAGGTTCTAGTACGTGATGACCTCGCACGGTTTCCTGTCAGGATCGACCGCATGAGCGAACGCATCCAAGTCCCCGGCCCCGACGACCGCATCATCGAGGTGCTGACCGGAGGCGCCGACGACGGGTTCTGCCTGCTCTTCCACGGCGGCTCGCCCTCAGCGGTGGCCGAGTGGCCGGCACTCGACGACGCGGCCCGCGCGGCAGGACTGCGCGTGGTGACCTACTCGAGGCCCGGGTACGGCGCCTCGACACCGCGCGCCGTGGCAGGCGTGTACGCCGATGACGTGGTCGAGTCGGTCGCCGTGCTCGACCACCTCGCGGTCGACGAGTTCGTCACCGCCGGCTGGTCCGGCGGCGGCCCGCGGGCCCTGGCGTGCGCGGCGCTGCTGCCCGAGCGGTGCCGGGCCGCGGCGACGATCGCCGGCGTCGCGCCGTACGACGCCGACGGTCTGGACTGGTTCGCCGGCATGGCCGACGAGAACCACGCCGAGTATCACGCCGCCGAGCAGGGCCGCGACGTCTACGGCGCCTTCCTGCAGCGGAACGTCCTGCCCGTCCTGCTCGCATCCCCCGAGGAGCTCGCCGACGCGATGGGCGGGCTGGTGACGCCAGTCGACAAAGCCTTCCTGGACGCGCCCTTCTGCGACTGGCTGAGCCGCACCTTCAACCACGCTGCCGCGCAAGGCGTGGTCGGCATACGCGACGACGGGCTTGCGGCGGTCGCCCCGTGGGGCTTCGCCCTGGCCCACATCCTGGTGCCGGTCGCCGTCTGGCAGGGCCGTCAGGACGCGATGGTGCCGTACGCCCACGGCGAGTGGCTCGCCAAGCACGTGCCGACCGCCCAGAAGCACCTGTTCGAGGACGAGGGCCACCTGTCCCTGATCACCCAGTTGGACCGGATCCTCACCGATCTCAAGCGGCTCGGCGGGGTCAGCTGATCGCGTAGCTGGCCCATCGCCCGTCTTGGCAGCGGCGACGACGGAGTGCGCGGGATGGCCGTAGGACGGCGGCATCGGCATCGGCACGCGAAGCGACTAGCTCGGCGCACGGGCCGGCCAGCGTCATAGCGCCGCGAATGCCCGCGTCGTACCCCAACCGCCCAGTGCCCGACCCGCCCACGCCTCCGTTGACGATCTCGCCGTGCACATCGGCGCGAGTCTTTGCCATCGGGTCCCACCAAGCTTGGAGCGTCTCGGGGTCTGTCGGATCCAGTCGGCCACCTCGCCGCCGACTCCGTCGGTCAGTCCCGAGCCGCCCGGTGACCCCACTCGAGGGCGCTCTCACGGGATCGCGCGCGACCGCGAAGCGAGATGGTTGCCCGGGGGCGGCCCGTCGTACCGCGCTCGGCGGCCCGCCGGGCCCCGGCGACGACGTGCACGCGCTGCGTGAACACCACGAAGCGAGCCTCCTCCACGAGGCTCCCCGTCGGGGTCACGTCCACCGCGAGCCACAACCCGTCCGGCTCGAAGCCAACGACGGCCTTTCCCGTGCCGGGGCGCTCCTTGCCCACGGCGGACGAGGTGACCTGGAGGTCGAACTCGACCGCTCGGGCGTGCGCACCGCGGGTCATCCGCAGCAGCTGCGTTGCCTCGACGAACGTCCGCTCCTCCGACGAGATGACGCCGGCCGGGATCCACGGCGCCCGTGGGCCGGTGGCGTCCATCCCGGGTCGGATCTTGTCCCCGTTGACCCAGACATCTCCCCAACTCATCCACGTATCCTCGCACTCGTCCCCGGCCCGGTGTCCGGAGGAAGTGAGGTTGCCGACTGCGTACGCTCCAGATCTGCAGCCGGTGCCGCACGCGAATCGCGTGCGTCCCTCCGCCGCTACAGCACCACGCAACGACGCGGCCTCGAACAGGCCGCCCGTGGCCACGCATCTAGAACCGGTGACCACCTCTACGCAGTCGCCACGAGCGGGGCAACTTCGTTGCCGAGGAGCTCGATACCGCGGAGAAGGTCGTTGTGGGCCAGCCGCGGGTTGGTCATTTGCAGAGACAGTCGGTTCACCCCACCCAGCTGTTCGGAGACGCGATGGATCTTGTCGGCCACCGTCTGCGGGTCGCCCATGAAGAATGCGCCGTTCGGGCCCGACGTGGCGTCGAACTGTTGCCGGGTCGGCCGGGGGAAACCTCGCTCCCTGGAGACCTTGGTGAACATCTCCTCCCATCCCGGGTAGATGGTGTCCGCCGCTTCCTGGGTGCTACCGGCGACAAACCCGAACACGTGCAACCCCACCTGAAGCTTGTCCGGCGAGTGACCGGCCTGAGCGCCCGCGCGCCGATATAGCTCCACGAGCGGAGCAAACTGTCGCGGCTCGCCGCCGATGATCGCCACCATCAGCGGCAGGCCAAGCAGTCCGGCGCGGGCGAATGACTCGGGGGTCCCGCCGACACCGACCCAGATCGGAAGCGGGTCCTGAACCGGGCGCGGATAGACGCTCTGACGGACCATGGCCGGACGATGCCGCCCCGACCAGGTCACCTCGGCAGCATCGCGGATCCGCAGCAGCAGTTCGAGCTTCTCGGTGAAGAGCGAGTCATAGTCGGCGAGGTCCAGTCCGAAGAGAGGGAAAGCCTCCGTGAACGAGCCGCGGCCCACCACCAGATCAATCCGTCCCTTTGAAATGATGTCCAAGGTCGCGAACTGTTGGAATACCCGCACCGGGTCGGCCGCACTCAACACCGTTACAGCGCTGCCGAGCCGGATGCGCTCCGTGCGGGCGGCTGCGGCCGCGAGGATGATCGCTGGGGCCGAATCGAAGTAATCGCTGCGGTGGTGCTCGCCGATGCCGAAGGAGTAGAGCCCGACGTGGTCCGCGAGCGTGATCTCCTCCAGCAGGTGCTCCATCCGCTCCGGAGGCCCGATGACGTGGCCGGTGGCGGGATCCGTCACGGTGGAGACAAAGCTGTCCACGCCTAGATGCATCGTTCCCTCTCCTTGCTGATCGGGTGGGTCGACCCATCGTTCCACGCTCGCGAAGCCTCAGTCAGGGACGCGTCATACCGCCGGCTGTCGGCGCGTACCGAAACGGCCGCTCATAGCCGATGTGCGGGCGACGCCGCCGGCGCTGGCTACGTGTGTGCAGTTCGGTCGGCTTCTTGCTGCGAACGACGACTATGGCGGCACGTGCGGCACGTTCCAGCCCTTCCTGTCGAATACCTACAGGCAAAGCGGCTTGCCTTGGCGTGCATCCGCAGCCGCGAACCGAGCATCGGCCCAGTTCTGTGCGGACAAGTTGTTCCTGGACGCCGCGCTGAGGGGACGCGCGAGACGACGGTGTCGGGAACGTCGCGGGCGGCGGTGGCATCCTGACGCCATGCACCCCGTCCATGTGTGGATCCGGTCCGAGTCGCGTGGCACCGAGCGGCGTGCGCCCGTCGTACCCGCCGACATCCCCCTGTTGATCGACGCCGGGTTCCAGGTGACCGTCGAGGAGTCGACCCAACGCATCTTCGCCGTCGAGGAGTACGCCGCGGCCGGGGCCTCCCTCGCGGGCGAGGGCACCTGGGCCGACGCACCCGACGACGCCTACGTCCTAGGGATCAAGGAGCTCCCCGACGAGCCAGAGTCACTGCGCCACCGGCACATCTACTTCGCGCACGCCTTCAAGGGCCAGGAGGACGCGCCGCGCACCCTGGGACGGTTCCACCGCGGCGGGGGACGCCTGCTCGACATCGAGTACCTCACCGGCGATGACGGCAGGCGGGTGGTCGCGTTCGGCTACTGGGCCGGCTACGTGGGCGCCGCCCTCGGCGTCCTGCATCTGGCCGGCACGCTGACCGCGCCGCTCGCACCGATGGCCAAGCACGAGCTCGACGCTGAGCTGGAGCAGGCTGGGAAGGCCGGAACCGACGAGCTGCTCGCGCTGGTCACCGGGGCGCGGGGGCGGTCCGGGCGAGGAGCGCAGCAGGCACTGACGACCGCTGGGATGCCGGTGACCTCATGGGATCGCGAGGAGACGCGGGACCTGCACAAGCAGGCGCTCCTCGGCCATGACCTGCTGGTGAACTGCGTCGTCACGCACAGCCCGACTACTCCGTTCGTGGAGCAGTCGGACCTGGACCACGAG
>NZ_JANPEO010000265.1:0-15663 GCF_031422975.1 Nocardioides sp.
AGCACTTGAACTGGGTGGCTCCGTCGGGGACCTCCTCGGCCGAGAACGTGAGGTAGTGCGGGCAGGTCTCGGACGTGACGGCCACACCGTCGCGGCGGGCGGCTGCGAGCAGGGGCAGCGCGTCGGCACTCGACACGTGCAGGATGTGCACCCGGCAGCCGGTCCCGCGCGCCAGCTCGATCACCTGCGCGACCGCCAGGTTCTCGGCGTCGCGGGGCCTGCTCCTGAGAAAGCCGGCGTAGGCCCGCCCGTGCGCGGCGGGAGCGCGCTCGATGGCGTGGGCGTCCTCGGCGTGCACGATCAGCAGCCCGCCGAAGGATCTCAGCTCGACCATCGCCCGCTCGAGCTGGTCGCGATCGAGGGGTGGGAACTCCTCGACGCCGGAGTGGAGCAGGAAGCACTTGAAGCCGAGCACCCCCGCGTCGTGCAGCGGCCGCAGGTCTGCGAGGTTGCCGGGGACGGCGCCGCCCCAGAAGCCGATGTCGACGAAGGCCTGGCCGTCGGCGGTCCTGCGCTTGAGCTCCAGGGCCGCCACGTCGCACGTGGGCGGGATGCTGTTGAGCGGCATGTCGACGATGGTCGTGACCCCGCCGGCGGCCGCCGCCCTGGTGGCCGACGCGAAGCCCTCCCACTCGGTACGGCCCGGGTCGTTCACATGCACGTGCGCGTCCACCACACCTGGCATCAGCACCTCGTCAGCGGCGAGCTCCACGAGCTCGGCGCCCGTCAGGTCGGACTCGAGGGGCTCGATCGCGACGATCCTGCCGCCCTTGACCCCGACGAGGCGGCCGACCTCACCCGTCGGGCTCACCACCCGGCTGGCGCGGATGACCAGGTCCAGCTCCGTCATCAGACCTGCCCGGCGTCCGGTGCGATGGCCGACCTTCGGGCGAGGCGCGCGAGCGCCTCGATCTCGACGCCGATGAGCTGGTCGATCTCGGCTGCCTCCACCGCGCCGCACTCCAGCCCACGCAGCACGAACCCGGCGAGGGCCGCAGCGGTCGCCGGCTCGTCGAGGTAGCCGGACTGACCGCCGTGCACGTAGGCCCGGAGCCGTGCCGACGCCGCGAGCAGGCCCTCACGGTAGAAGGCGTACGTCGCGACATACCGGCTCGGCAGCTGGGCGGGATGCAGGTCCCAGCCCTGGTAGATGCCGCGGGCGAGCGAGCGGCCCACCAGCCGGAGGTGCAGCTGCCAGGCGGCGCGCACTGCGTCGCGGTCCCCCACCGGCAACCGGTTGGTCGAGCCGTCCGAGACGAAGACGCCGGTGCCGGCCGCCGCGACCTGCATGACGTCCTTGGCGTGGTCGGCGACGGGGTGCTCCATGCTCTGGTACGCAGCAGCGACCCCCAGCGAGGCGGAGTAGTCGTAGGTCCCGTAGTGCAGGCCGGTCACGCGCCGTCCCCCGGCATGGATCATCCGGGCCACGAGTGCTGAGCCGTCGGCGCCGAGGATCGCCTGCGGGGTCTCGACCTGGATCTCGAAGCGCAGCGACCCAGCGGTGATGCGGTGCGCGACCTCAAGCGCCTCCAGGACGGTCACCATCGCGGCGACCTGGTCGACCGAGGTCACCTTGGGCAGGGTGATCACGAAGCCCTTCGTCAGGGCGTCGGCGCCGGCCAGCTCACCCAGGAACAGGTCGAGCGTGCGCAGCGCGCGGCGACGCGTCGGCGCCTCGAACGACTTGATCCGGATCCCGTGGTACGGCGCCGCGGTGCCGGCCGTCACGCTCCCCGCGAGAGCACGGGCCGCCGCGATCGCGTCGGCGTCCTCCTGCTCGTCGGGCCGGTCGCCGTAGCCGTCCTCGAAGTCGATGCGCAGGTCCTCGATCGGCTCGCGCGCCAGCTTGGCCACGACCCGCTCATGGACCTCGACGGCCAGGTGGGGCTGCCCGGCGAGCGCCTCGGTCAGCTCCGTGATGGACAACCCGTGCTCGGCGAGCACCGCCCTGGCCTCCGCCCCCCACCGGGCGAGGGTGCCCGCGTCGTAACGGTCGCCGGGGACATAGACGGTGTGCACCGGCTGGCGGGTCCCACGATCACCCGGATAGCCGGCGAGCAGCGCGGCGTCGGCCGCGGCGAGCCGCCGGTCGAGGTCGTCGGCCAGCGCGTCCAGCATCATTGCCTTCTCCTTCGAGCTCTCGATGACGGGACCCACTCCCTGACTCAACCTCACGTGCGGATCACCCGGCTAGTGTGAAAGGTACTCAGCCGGGAAGGTCCTCGGCCGTCCTCTCACAGGAGCACACACCATGTTCGCAATCATCGGCTTCCTCTTCTTCGGGCTGGTCATCGGAGCCCTGGCCCGCCTGATCAAGCCCGGCAGGCAGAACCTCAGCATCCTCGCCACCCTCGGCCTCGGTGTGGTGGGTTCCGTCATCGGCGGCCTCCTCGCCAGTCTGATCGGCACCGGCAAGATCACCGAACTCGACTTCCTCGGCACCGTGTTCGCCGTCGTCGCTGCAGTCCTCCTCGTCGGCACGGCGGAGGCACTCACCGGCAAGTCGAAGACGCCCGAACTCCGCTAGACGACGCGGGGATCGCTCGGCATAGCATGTCGGCGATCCCCATGTCCGCACCCTCATCCGACCCCCGCGACCGCAAGCTGCTGCTCGTCGTCGACGCGCCGTCGCTGCTGCACCGCAACCACCATGCGCGGGCGCACACCCGGATCATGGATCGGGCGGGCCGCCCCGTCTGGGCGTTGCACGGCATGCTGCGGCAGATCCTCGAGTCCATCGAGGGGTTCGCGCCGGACGCGGTCATCTTCGGACTGGATGACCGCACAGCCTCGGTGCGTCGCGAGTTCTATCCCGACTACAAGGCCGGGCGCGCCGACAAGGACCCCGAGCTCGTCGACCAGTTGGAGCGTGCGGGCGCCCTCCTCGATGCGCTCGGCCTGGCCACGCTCACTCCGCCGGGCCTCGAGGCCGACGACGTCAACGCAACCGGCGCCACGTGGGCGCGCAGCAACGACTGGAACTGCGTCATCATCACGTCCGACCGCGACGCCTTCGCCCACATCAGTGACCACACCCAGGTCCTTCGGCTGATCGACGGCGGCATCAACGGCTCGCCACTGCTCAACCCCACGCGGCTGCACGCGATGTACGGCGTTGCGGCGGAGAACTACCTGGAGTACGCCGCCCTCCGCGGGGACGCGAGTGACAACCTGCCCGGCGTCTCGGGCATCGGCGAGAAGACCGCCGCCATCCTGCTCGACGTGGCCGGGTCGATGGCGTCCGTGTGGGCCGACATCGATCACGACGAGGGTCGGTCGCTGGTCGAGGCGCTCGACGGCTGGGCCGCCGAGACCGGTGCCCGCCGCCTCGGTGCGACCGTGCTGCGTCGGCTCACCGCACCCGGCGCTCGCGAGCGCTTCGACTTCAACGTGCGCATGATGTCCGGTCGCGACGACCTCGACCTCGGTCTCACGCCGGACACGCCCGGCACACCGGGACTCCTGCCGCTCGACATCGACCGCGTGAGCCGGGTGGTCGGGTTCCTCGACGTCGAGGCGACGACCGCGCTCGCGGTCCGTGTGCTCACCGGCGATCCCGCGTCCCGCTCCGCTCGCTGAGGATCCCGGTCACGTGCCGTGATGACTGCGTACGGCCCTCGCGACCAGCTCGCGCGCCGGACCGGCCGGCGGTTGGGCACCGTCGCGCCAGACCGCGTTAAGCCGGCGGGTCAGGTCCAGTCCGGTCACGGTGACCGCCACCAGTCGCCCGGTGGCCAGGTCGTCGCGGACGGCGTGCGCCCCGATCACGGCCGGGCCGGCACCGGCGGCCACTGCCGCGCGCACTGCCGCCGTACTCGACAGCTCCAGCGCTGGTGCCGCCACCGGCAGGCCGGCCAGTGCGCGCTCGAGCACGGTGCGGGTGCCGGAGCCGGCCTCGCGCACCACCAGCGGCGTCGCCGCGAGAGTGCTGGCGGCGACCCGCCTGCGTGAGCGCTGCGCCCACTCGTGCTCGCGCGCGACCACGACCACCAACTCGTCGCGCCCGACCAGGCGGTGGTGCAGGCCCGCGGGCGAGTCGGGTCCCTCCACGAAGCCGAGGTCGACCTCCCCGGCGGTGACGAGTTCGACGACGCGCTGGCTGTTGGTCGCCGTCATCGTGAAGTCGGTGGGCTCGTGTCCGGCCAGCACCTGATCGGCGCGTACGGCGACCAGCCAGCCCGGGAGGAGGTGCTCGGCGATCGTCAGGCTGGCCGCGATCCGCAGGTGACCGCGCCGGTCCGAGCGCAGCGCCGCGATCCCCGCGTCCAGCTGGGCCGCTGCTTCCAGCACGCGCCCGGCCCACTGCACGACGAGATCCCCGGTCGGGGTGAGCGCCGAGCCCCGCCGGGTCCGGACCAGCAGCGGCGCCCCGATCAACGACTCCATGGTGCGGATCCGCGATGAAGCCGCCTGCTGCGTGATCCCCTGGGCGTCGGCCGCGGCACTGAGGCTCCCGGCCCGGGCGACCTCCACCAGCAGCTCGAGGGCGCGCAGCTCCGGCACATGGGATCCCAACACAGACACAAGCCTACGTTGTGACATCACAACCACAACTTCGTTCTGTGGCACGGCTCGCGTCGTCAGACTCATCAGCATGAGTCTTCGTGTAGCCATTGTCGGTGGCGGACCGGCCGGCATCTTCGCCGCCGACCTCCTCACCAGGTCCGAGGTCGACGTCTCGGTCGACATCCTCGAACGCCTTCCCGCGCCTTTCGGCCTGGTCCGCTACGGCGTGGCGCCCGACCACCCGCGGATCAAGGAGATCATCAAGGCACTCCAGCGAGTACTCGTGCACCCCGACGTCCGCCTGCTCGGCAACGTCGACCTCGGTGACGACATCAAGCTGGAGGAGCTCCGCGAGTTCTACGACGCGGTGGTCGTGGCCACCGGCGCCAGGTCCGACCGCACCCTCGACATCCCCGGCGAGGACCTGCCCGGGTCGTACGGCGCCGCCGAGTTCGTCTCCTGGTACGACGCGCACCCCGACGCGCCGCGGGCGTGGCCGCTCGAGGCCGAGCACGTCGCCGTACTGGGCGCCGGCAACGTCGCCCTCGACGTCGCGCGCGTGCTCGCCAAGACCGCTGACGAGATGCTCACCACGGACATCCCCGCCCACGTCCACCAGGGCCTGAGGGCCAAGAGGGCGACCGATGTGCACGTCTTCGCGCGGCGCGGTCCGGCCTACGCGAAGTTCTCCCCGCTCGAGCTCCGCGAGCTGGCGCACTCGCCCAACGTCGACGTGATCGTGCACCCCGAGGGCTTCGAGGTCGATGACGCGAGCATGGAGCACATCGGGCGCAACAAGCAGGCCAAGATGGTGCTCGACACCCTCGCCAACTGGGTCGGCCGCGAGCCGACCGGCAAGCCGCACCGGATCCACCTGCACTTCCTCGAGCAGCCGGTGGCGATCGACGGCGAGCGCGCCGTCGAGACGCTGCGCACCGAGCGGACCCGGCTCGTCGGGGACGGGTCGGTCGAGGGCACCGGCCTGGTGACCAACTGGGACGTCCAGGCTGTCTATCGCGCCGTCGGCTACCGGAGCTCGTCGGTCGTCGGGCTGCCGTTCGACGACCGCGCCGCCGTGGTCCCCAACGACGGCGGGCGGGTCCTGGACCTCGACGGCACACGGATCCCCGGCACCTTCGTCACCGGCTGGATCAAGCGCGGTCCGATCGGCCTGATCGGCCACACCAAGAGCGACGCCGCCGAGACGATCACCCACCTGGTCGCCGAGACCACGCCGACCGCGACCTCACGGGCCCCTGAAGACGTCGACGCGTTCCTCGTCGAACGAGGCGTCGACGTGGCCGACCTGGACCACTGGCTGCGCCTCGACCAGCACGAGATCGACCTCGGGGATGCTGCCGGCCGGACCCGGGTGAAGGTTGCCGGCCGCGAGGACATGCTCGCCGCCGGTCGCGCCGTCGTGGGCACGGCCATCGGGGCGTAGCGACGCACCAGCACGGCGTACGCCTCGCGATCACCCGCGCACGCCCTGCCGACCAGGGCGGCATCGTCATCGGCGTCGATCGCTACTCCGTCCGGTAGCGGCCAGCACCTCGTCTAGACCGCCGGGGGCCGAGGCGTTCCGTCAGGCGTCGGTCCTCTCCTCGTCCGCGCGCGGCATCGGCACCTGCACCTCCGGCACCTGCACCTCCGGCACCTGGCGCGCCTGGCCGGTCGAGACCGCCTCGAAGAATCGCAGCATCTCAACCGGGTAGGGCAGCACGAGGGTGGAGTTATTCTCGGCCGCCACCTCGACCATGGTCTGGAGCAGCCTCAGCTGCAGGGCGCCGGGGGTGTCGGCCATGGCGGCCGCGGCCTCGGCCAGCCGGACGGAGGCCTGCCGCTCGCCGTCCGCCGTGATGACCCTCGACCGACGCTCGCGCTCGGCCTCGGCCTGGCGCGACATCGACCGCTTCATGCTGTCCGGCAGCGCCACGTCCTTGATCTCCACGCGGTCTATCTCGATGCCCCACGCGGCCGCCGGACTGTCCAGCATCACCTCGAGGCCCTGGTTGATCGGCTCCCGGTTGGCCAGCAGGTCGTCCAACTCGCTCTTGCCGATGATGGAGCGGAGCGAGGTCTGCGCCACCAGCGCCATCGCGAACAGGTAGTCCTGCACCTCCACCACGGCCCGCACCGGGTCGATCACCTTGAAGTAGACGACCGCGTCGACCCGCACGGTGACGTTGTCTCTGGTGATGCCGTCCTGTGCAGGAACCGGCATCGTGACGACCTGGACGTTCACCCGTCTCAGGTGGTCGACCACCGGCACGATCGACGTCAGGCCCGGTCGTCGCAGCTCGGGCTGCACCCGGCCGAGTCGGAACACGACGCCACGCTCGATCTGCTTGACCACCCGCAGGCTGGCCGCTCCCGCCAGCGCGGCCAGGACGACCAGCAATCCCACGACATACAACGCCACATCCATGACGGCCTCCGGAGAGATGGGCTACGTCAACCCTTTGCCTTCGAGAGTACGCCGCGGCGCCCGCTCGCCCCAGTCAGCCGTCAGGCGTCAACGAGTCCGACGTCGCGACCGTCGGCGGTGGCCGGGTCGGCCTCGTTGATCGCCTCGACGGCCTCGGTGAGCCCGGGCTCGCGGCCGGGGGGACGACGATCGAGGTGCACGCCGGCGATCATGCAGCGCACGGAGCCACCAGCGAGCTCGATGGTGGGGATCTCCACGGCGACGATCTCGCAGGACTCCTCGATGACAGCGATCTGGTCAGGCCGCAGGCTCCGGTGTGCCCGGGCGGACATCGCCATGATGTAGCGGCGCTTGCCCTCCGGCGTACGACCACACAGCTCGACGGCGTTGCCGGCGAACTCGCGGACCTGCTGCTCGGTGAGCTCGACGACCTTGCGGCCGTTGACGGAGAGGCGTTCGCGGACCTGCTCGCGCCGGGCCTCGTCAGGGATCATCTCCAGCGCGATCATCGCGACGTCGGTGCCGACACAGGCGATGACGTTGGTGTGGTAGACCGGCACGCCGCCCGAGTCGAAGGCGTCGAACGCCATCGGCTCGTAGGTGAAGTCGGTGCAGAACCGCTCCAGGACAGCGATGTCAGCCCGGTAGCTGCGCGCGGTGTAGGCCACCCGCGAAACGTGGTCGAGCACCATCGCCCCGGTGCCCTCGAGGAAGATCCCGTCCGGCTCGAGCCCGGAGTAGTCGATGATCGACTGGACGCGATAGTCCGACTTGAGCATCTCGAGGACGTCGGCACGCCGCTCGTGGCGACGGTTGGAGGCATACATCGGGTAGACCGCGACATACCCGCCCGCGTGGGTGGAGAGCCAGTTGTTGGGGAAGACGCTGTCGGGGCGGGTGTGATCGGTGTCGTCGAACACGTGGACCCGGACCCCCGCGTCGCGCAGGGCGTCGGCCAGCGCATCCATCTCCGCCAAGGCGTGGGCCGAGGTGGCGACCTCCGACTGCCCGGGCGGGGCGTCGGCCTGGAAGGCGTTGTCGGCGGCGGTCGCGGGGTTGGGGGTGAACCGTTCGGCACGGATCAAGATGACAGCAGAAGGGGCCTGAGCACTCACGCAGCGGAATCTAGACCATCGTGCGCCGTGATGTGATGTCCCCGTGCAGCGTCTGCGACCCCTAGCCGTCACCGGCGCTGTCGCTGGGGTGTCGATCGGCCTGCTGATCCTGGCGGTGGCGTACGGCTGGCTCGGGCCGGACGTCGGTCGCGGGGCCGGCTTCTGCGAGGCGCCACGGACCGGCGCGGTGAAGCAGCCGGCCAACAGCTGGTCCAATCTCGGCTTCGTGATCGCCGGCCTGGCCATCGCGTGGCAGGCGGGCTCGTCGGGCGGTTCGCGCATGCCGGTCGGACTTCAGAGCGTCTATGCGTCGGTCGTCGTGACCCTCGGTCCGGCCTCGGCCGCTATGCACGCCACCCAGAGCGCGCTGGGCGGGCACCTCGATCTGCTCAGCATGTATCTCATCGCCGGGTTCGCCGCGTCGTACGCCTGGGTGCGCTGGGCGCGTCGTGGGCCGGTCGCGTTCGGGGCGGCCTACGCCTCCAGCGTCCTTGCCTGCGAGCTGGCGGGCCTGTGGACCCGGCCGGTGCCGGTGGTGCACTACGCCGGCAACGTGGCCTTCGCGGTGCTGCTCGTCACCGCGGTGGTGATCGAGACGCGGCTGTGGCACCGCGGCGAGGCGCGACGGACGATCGGGTTCGGGTTCGCGGCGCTCGGCTCGATGCTCGTCGCCTTCGCCATCTGGATCATGTCGCAACACGGCTGGTGCTCACCCACGTCGTGGGTGCAGGGCCACGCGGTGTGGCACCTCCTGTGCGCCCTGGCGGCCTACTTCCTCTACCGGCTCTACGTCTCGGAGCGACCTCGCGACGAGTCGTGATGGGATCGCGCACATGACGCACATGAGGCACGTGACCGCTGTCCTCGGCGACATCACCACGCAGGAGGTCGACGCCATCGTCAACGCCGCCAACAACCGCATGCGCGGCGGCGGCGGGGTCGACGGCGCGATCCACCGCGCCGGTGGGCGCGCGATCCTCGACGACTGCGTCGCCCGCTTCCCCGACGGACTCGCCACCGGTGAGGCCGGCTGGACGACCGGCGGACTGCTGTCAGCCCGGTGGGTGATCCATACGGTCGGACCGCGCCATCCGGGCGACCGCTCCCTGCTGGTGTCGTGCTACCAGCAGTGTCTTGCGGTGGCGGACTCGCTGGGTGCCTCGACCGTGGCCTTTCCCCTGATCAGCGCGGGAGTCTACGGATGGCCGCTCGACGACGCCGCGCTCGCCGCGGCCACGACGTTGCGCACGACGCCCTCGAGCGTCACCGAGGCCCGCATCGTGGCGTTCGACCGAGCGGCGCTCGAGGTCGTCGAGGCCGCGCTCGCCGCCTCGCCCTGACGGGATCCGCGCTCGGCGGGACACCAGTCATTTCACGACTTGATAACTTCTTCAATCGGTGTAAGATCGGAGGAGAAGTTCACCGCCGAGATGACAGGACGAGAGACCAGTGGCCGCAGTTCCCCTGTCGGAGGCGAAGGCCGAGTTGTTCAAGACCCTGGGTCACCCGACCCGCATCAGGGTCCTGGAGCTGCTCCAGGACGGGGCGCGACCGGTGCACGAGCTCCTCGCGGAGATCGGGATCGAGGCGTCGAACCTGTCGCAGCAGCTCGGGGTGCTGCGGCGCGCGGGCCTGGTCCGCTCCTCGCGTGACGGGGCCACCGTGCTCTACACGTTGGCGACCCCCGACGTCGCCGACCTGCTGCTCCATGCTCGCGGGATCCTGGCATCCTTGTGGGCCGAGCAGGAGGGGCTGCTCGTCAGCCTGCGCGCAGCCTCCGAGTCCCGGTGAGCCACGCGCCCACCCAGCACCTCGATGACGCGGCGCGGCGGCTGCGCAGCCTGCTCCCGACCAGGGACGACCTCGTCTCGGTGCGTCGCGACCAGAGGCAGAACCTCGTGGCCGGACTCACCGTCGCCATCGTGGCACTCCCCCTGGCCCTGGCCTTCGGCGCCGCCTCCGGCCTGGGCGCCCAGGCGGGCCTTGTCACCGCGGTCGTCGCCGGCATCGTCGCCGCGGTCTTCGGCGGCTCCAACATCCAGGTGTCAGGCCCCACCGGGGCGATGACGGTCGTCCTCGTGCCCGTCGTGCACCAGCACGGAGTCACGGGGGTCCTCATGGTGGGGATGCTGGCGGGCGTGGTCCTGGTCGCCATGGCCGTGGCCCGTCTCGGCCGCTTCGTGCGCTACCTGCCGGTCTCGGTGATCGAGGGCTTCACCGCCGGCATCGCCGTCGTCATCGCCCTGCAGCAGGTGCCGTCCGCCCTGGGTGTCACCGACGCCTCGGGTGACAAGGTCTGGGCCATCGCCGCGGACGCAGTGCAGCGCTTCACCCTGCACCCGAGCGCGGCTCCTCTCATCATCTCCGTGACCGTGGCCACGCTCATGCTCGCCGGGGCACGGTGGCGCCCGCGGGTGCCGTTCTCCCTGATCGGCGTGGCGCTCGCCACCGCGGGGACCCACCTCTTCGACCTGCACGTGGCGACGCTCGGACATCTGCCCGCCAGTCTCCCTGCGCCGTCGCTGGGGTTCGTCGATCTGGGCGCCATCAGCGCGCTCACCACCGCTGCCCTGGCCATCGCGGCACTGGCCGCGTTGGAGAGCCTGCTGTGCGCGACGGTCGCCGACGCCATGACCGTGGACGAGCATCACGATCCCGATCGCGAGCTCTTCGGCCAGGGGCTCGCCAACATCGTCGTCCCCCTCTTCGGGGGTGTGCCCGCAACGGCAGCCATCGCGCGGACCGCGGTCAACGTGCGAGCAGGAGCGACCTCCCGCCTGGCCGCGGTGACCCACTCGCTGGTGCTCCTTGCGCTGGTCTTCGTCGCCGCCCCGCTCGTCTCGAGCATTCCGCTGGCCGCGCTGTCCGGAGTGCTCTTCGCCACCTGCGTGCGCATGGTGGAGACCGGGGCGCTGCGTGCGCTGCTGCGCTCGACCCGGTCCGACGCCGTCATCGTGTGCCTGACGTTCCTCGTCACGGTCTTCGTCGACCTCGTCTCCGCCGTCGGCGTGGGCGTCGGGGTCGCCGTGGTGCTTGCCCTGCGATCCGTGGCGCGCACCGCGCGCCTGGAGGAGGTCCCGATCGACACGGGCGACCACTCGGCGCAGGAGCATGCCCTCCTCAGCGAGCACATCGTGGTCTACCGCATCGACGGTCCCCTGTTCTTCGGCGCCGCCCATCGACTCCTCCTCGAGCTGCCGGACATCGTCGACGTCGACGTCGTCATCCTCCGGATGTCGCGGGTCACCACCCTTGACGCGACCGGCGCCAACGTCCTGGCCGATGCCATCACCCGGCTCGAGCGACGCGGCATCGTGGTCCTGCTCTCTGGCCTGGCGACCGAGCACGACGACGTGCTCCGCTCCCTCGGCACCGCCGCAGCGCTCCGCGACGCCGGTCGCATCCTCCCCGACACCCCGACCGCCATCGCCCTTGCCCGAAGCCTGCTCTCACTGCCCGGCCCGGCAGTGCCGGGACACCGCAGCGACGGGTCTCAGGCCGACGCCAGCCACTTGTCCGGGCCGAAGACCTCGTAGTGGATGTCGGCCTCCGGGACCTGCTGGTCGATGAGGCTGGTGTGGACCGACTCCATGAACGGCAGCGGCCCGCACAGGTAGATCTCGGCGTCGGTGGGGATCTCCACCGTCCCGAGGTCGACGCGTCCGGCGCGGAGGACGTCGCGGGTCGGGCGCACGCCCAGATCCTCGTACCACCGCTGCAGGGACGCCGTCGGCATCGCCGCCACGAGCTCCTTGAGCTGCTGACGGTGCGCGTGCCGCGCCGGTGACCGATCGGCGTGAAGGACCAGCACCTCGCGGTCCGAGTCGGTGCCTGCCAGGTAGTGGAGGATGCCGATGATCGGGGTGATGCCGATCCCCGCAGAGATCAGCACCAGCGGCCGGTGCGAGTCCTCGAGGACCAGCTCCCCGAAGGGGGCCGAAGCCCTGATCTCGTCGCCCTCGAACAGGTTCTGGTGCAAGAAGTTCGACACCTCGCCGGCCGGGACGATCGTCCCGTCCTCGCCGTGACCCGAGGGGACGGCCTTGACCGAGATCTCCCACTCACTGGGCTCGGCTGAGCGAGTGAGGCTGTACTGGCGGATCTGGCGGGCGCCGTCCGGCAACGTCACCTGGAGCGAGACGTACTGGCCCGGGCGCGCCGTTGGCAGTGCGCTGCCATCGGGCGAGCCGAGCACGAAGGACACGGTGTCCGGCGACTCCTGACGACGGCGCCTGAGCACGAGGGTGCGCCACACGTCACCGTCCGCCACGCCGGCGTCGGCGTAGAGGCGCTTCTCGATGGTGACCAGCGCGCCGGCCATGTGCCAGTAGACCTCGTCCCAGGCGCTGGCGACCTCCGGGGTGACCGCGTCACCCAGCACCTCGACGATGGCGGCAAAGAGGTGCTCGTGGACGATCGGGTACTGGTCCTCGGTGATGCCGAGAGACGCGTGCTTGTGGGCGATGCGAGCCAGCACCTCGACGGGGTCGCGCCCGTCCTCGGCCACCAGGAGCGTGGCGTACGCCGCGATGGCGCCGGCCAGCGCGCTCTGCTGGTCGCCTTGGGCCTGGTTGCCGCGATTGAACAGATCACGCAGGAGCTCCGGGTGCGCGGCGAACATGCGCTGGTAGAACACCGGGGTGATGTCGCCGATCGCGGCGCCGATCACGGGGAGCGTGGCCTTGACCACGGCGGCGGACTTGGTGGACAGCATGAAGTCTCCGAGCTGGGGGTGGGGGGGGTGGGTCATGACACTTCTCGGCGCAGGGAGGCCCTCGCCGCAACCCCACCCGACCACGTGCCCACCTCGAGGCGGAGGGTCGAAGGTCCCCCCGGTCCCCGATGAAGGTCACGTCTCGATCGTCGCGACCTGTCGGCGTCAGGTCCGCTTGGCCACGGTCAGCAGGACGGCCGAGTCCTCGACCGCCTCGAGGGCGTGGCGGGAGTCGGGGATGGTCATGAGGTCGCCCGGCGATCCGTTCCATCGGGTGTCACCCGCCACCAGGGTGACGCGGCCGTGGAGGACCTGAAGGGTCGCCTCACCCGGGTTGCCGTGCTCGTCCAGATTGGAGCCGGCACGCAGCGCGATCAGGGTCTGGCGCAGGACATGCTCGTGACCGCCGTAGATCGTGTGGGCACTACGCCCACTCGAGGCGGTCCGCGCCGTTTCCAGGTGGTGCCGGACCAGGGCTGTCAGTGACTCCTTCTGCATGTCTTCTCCTCTTGCCGGGATGGACTGTGGGGTCGCGTTCTCAGGCCGGGGACGACGCCGTTGCCGGCTGATCGAGCAGGAAGCTCGGCGACTCGGTGTGGGCCTCGTCGACGATCGCCCAGCCGGGAGCGCCTAGCGTCACGACGGAGACCGGGAAGATCCCGAGGTCCTCGCGCTCGACGTGGGCGTCGAGGTCGTCGAGCAGGTGAGTGACGCGTGCGGCGAAGTCCGGGGACTCCGGATCGAGTACGGCGACGGCGGCTGCGAGGACGCGGTGCTCGCCCTCCAGCCCGTCGATCTCGTCGAGGAACTCCCCCGAATCGCGCATCGCCCGGAAGATGCCGGCCTCCTCGCGCTGCACGTGCCGGTCGAGGTGGGCGACGAGCTCGGCGAGCAGCGCCATCGCCGCCGCAGGCTTCCCGGCGCCCAGCTCCTGCCGGACGAAGTGGGCCTGGCCCGTGAGGGCCATGTGCTCGTCCATCAGCTCGGCGATCGGTGGGACGCCGCGGCACCCGCAGTGCTCGCACATGTCAGCCGACCCGGTCCCAGCCACGGCGTGGCCGGTGGCTGCCGAGCTGGGTGTCGTCACGCTTGCGGTAGACGATGTAGGGGCGGGTGAGGTAGCCCACCGGCGCGCTGAAGACGTGCACCAGCCGTGTGAAGGGCCACAGGGCGAAGAGTCCGAAGGCGACCAGCGCGTGCAGCTGGAAGCCAAGCGGGGCGTCGGCCATCAGCGAGGCGTCGGGCTGGAACGCGAGGAACGAGCGGAACCAGACCGAGACGCCTTCGCGGTAGTTGTACTCGCCGCCGATCGTCAGGATCGACCCGGCAACGGTGTTCCACATGCCCAGCACGATCACCACGGCCAGGAACGCGTACATCACCTTGTCCATGACCGTCGTCGCGGAGAACACGGGACCGACGGTGCGGCGCCGGTAGATCAGGATCGCCATGCCCACTACCGTCATCACACCGGCCAGGAGACCGCCCCCGACAGCCACCACGTGATAGGTCAGCTCGCTGATGCCCACCGCGTCGGTCCAGGACTGCGGCACCAACAGGCCGATCACGTGACCGCCGACGACGCCGAGCATCCCGAAGTGGAACATCGGACTGCCGATGCGCAGCAGGCGGTTCTCGTAGAGCTGGGACGAGCGCGTGGTCCAGCCGAACTTGTCGTAGCGGTAGCGCCACAGGTGCCCCACGACGAACGTGGTCAGGCAGATGTAGGGGACGAGCACGAAGAGAAAGTCGTTCATGTGCGGACTCCCGGGAACGAAGGCATGGGCAGGAGGGTCTTCTCGGGTGCGGCGCCGGTGGCAGCACCCGGGCTGAACTGCGGGTTGGCGAAGGGCGCCAGCCCGACTTCCTCCTCGGGAGGACCCTCGGCTGCCAGACGGCGTACGGCGTCTCGCTCCTCACCGCGCAGTGGCGGCAGCGTGGCCGTGACCGCGTCGATCAGGCTCGCCCAGGGCGAGTGCATGTCCCGGAGGGAGAGGCGCAGCAGTTCCAGGCCGGCGCGGTGGTCGAGCATCAGGTCCCGGCCGAGGTCGCGGTCGATCGTGGCGGCGAACTCGAGCACGACGCACAGGTGGTCGGGCAGCTCGCTGTCGGCCAGCTCGAAGCCGGCGCGGAGGTAGGTCTGCTTGAAGCGCAGCAGCGCCATCCCCCGCTTGCGGGTGTCGCCATGGGCGAAGTAGGTGAGGAAGAGGTTGCAGCGCCGCCGGTTGTCGAACGTCTCCACGTAGTCGGCCTGCAGCTCCGGCAGCGGCGTCGACTCGAGGTGCTGCAGGAAGGCACGGATCGAGTCGCCGATCGCGGCCGGCAGTCGCAGCGAGGCCGACCTGACGAGCTCGGCGCGGGCCAGGACCTCCTCGTCGGGGTAGTCGAGGAGCAACGACACCGACTGCCACACGATGGTCAGCTGCTCGGGCGGCAGCGCCGGCTTCGCTCGACGCCCGCTGCTGTGCCTCAAGGTGTGCTCGCTTCGCTCGCTCACGAGTCCGGTCCCCTGTCCGGGAACAGCCCGGGCGGGGAACCCTTGCCGTCCCAGTTGAGCAGGTTCACCCGGCCCCCCTTGTTCTCCGGCACGTCGAGCGAGTCGGAGGTCTGCCGGTCCTGCAGCATCTGGAAGTTCTCGACCGCGATCGGGGTGGGTACGCCGGAGCCCTCGCCGAAGAGGTCCTGCTGGCCGCCGCCGTACTCCGAGACGGAGCACTCGGTGGACAGCTCCTCCAGGGAGTGCGCCTGCTCGGCGTGCGCCGGCGGGATCACGTAGCGGTCCTCGTACTTGGCGATCGCGAGGAGGCGGTACATGTCGTACATCTCCTCCTCGGTCATCCCGACCGCGGCCGGGATCGAGGCGTCCGGGTCGCGGCCCATGTTGATGTCGCGCATGTAGC
>NZ_JANPEO010000266.1:0-3371 GCF_031422975.1 Nocardioides sp.
AGCCAGCCGGTCCCAAGCAGGAGGACATAGGCGCCGCCCACCAGCACCAGGCCCAGGAGGAGCCCGAAGGCCATGTCGAGCCACCATTCGCGGCCCAGGTGGAAGCCGTAATCGGCGAATCTGCGTCGGTCCAGCCACCTCGCCGCGAGCCACAGGATCACCGCCACGAGCACCACGAGAGCGAGCGACTCGATGAGCGAGGCGTACACGTAAGGGAACCGCTCGCTCAGCAGACGTCGCCCCGGACCGCCCAGTAACGTGCTAACCACGCTCGCAGCGACGACGATCACAAGCACCCGCCAACCAGCGCGAAGACGCGCTTCCTGGTAATTCCAGAAGCTGCTCTTCATGTCGATCCCTCCCCGGACCATGTCGGCGACAGTTCTTCACGTGGGCGATGGCTCGTGCCACGCGTTGAATTCTCCAGGTATCGCCAGTCGAATCATCTGGCCAGTTGCACCATGAGCCCAACCCTGTCGGGACGGCACTCAGGGCTGATCCTGACCTCCGCTGTTCGTGTGGACCGGGTGGGCCCAACGACTAGGGCGCTGCGCATGTGCCGAAGTCGAACTCCTTGACGTTGCCGTTCACAATCGTGATGTGCTCCATCACTTTGACGTTGTCCACTCGCCCTGAGCCCTTCGCAACCACCTGCAGCTGGGCGGTAAACGTGGCCTGGAACGTACCCTGCTGCGCGTTCTCGGTGGCACCGAACCATTCGGTGCCCCGGACGTTGTAGACGTTGCCCGCTTCGTCTTTCGCGACCACTGCCTGTGTAGTGACGGTGCCGGTGAAGTTGGTGTTGCCCGAGGCGCTTGTGCCCTCGTGCAGCACGAGCTTGATTGACCCGGACGTGATCGAGTACACCACCGATCCGCAGTCGAGGACGTCACCGGTGGCGTCCTGTTCGAAGTGCTGGGCGGGACTGTTGGCAGACGCGGCCGGTATCGAGAACGCGCATACCGCCGCTGTAGATCCAAGAACTGCCGTCAATCGTCTCATTGCCTTCTCCCTCTCGTCGTTGCCGTCGAATGACGGCCGCTGTTCTTTGTCCAACTCTCAATCGGACCTTGTGAGGATGAACGACCGGATGGGTCGCCGCACGGCGGCAGAGTTCACCGGGGGTGAGGCGGGCGAACAGCCTGGAACGGCTGCGATACTCCTCGCTGGCCCGACACCCGGTTGGAGGTAATCACCGAACTGCCACCGTCTCGCCGCAGGACAATCCCCAGTGCGATCCAGGTGCTCGCGTACACGGCCAGAGCAATGTCGTGCCACGGGTCCGTAAAGACTGCGATGGCGGCGAACGCCGCCGCCGCACCGACCCAGAACGGCGCCGCGGCCGCGCGCAGTACGCCTGCCCGCCCGACGCCGAAACCGAGCAGCACTCCACCGACGACGAGGAGGAGGAAGCCCAATGCGAACAGCACGAACGACGCCTCCCACGGCTTGCCAGTGACCACGACCGTGACGCCGACCATGAGCGCGAAGAGCACGTGAAGGGTGCTGCCGGTAACGGCCAACCGGACACCGGCCCGGCCGGCGCGAGACAGCGGAACTTCGGCCTCCTGGTGCAGCGCCCTGACGTGGAACACGGTGGCGGCGAAGCACAACATCCCAAGCCCCCACATCGCTATCAAAGGGGCAAAGGTCACCGGATCGAGGACGGTGCCATCGGGTTCCTGCACCGGATGAACCAGCTCGATCCCGAAGGACAGCATCAGCAACACTCCGCCGGCGATGGCCGCCCAGCCGGTCCTGACAGAGTTGGTGGTAAACCGCAGAACCATGACAGCCTCCAGATAGTTCGAAACTCTTACGCCTCGACGCTAGAACGGCTGCCGGACTGAGTCGTCTGCACCAAGACAGACTTGCTGGCTAGCCCGTTGGGCATACAAAGGCCCTCACACCGTCCTCCGCGGGAGGGATGACCGCGACGGTGCGGAAGGCTAACCTCGGGCCATGGGGCTGCCCCTTTTGACCCGCGCCGCCGACGGGACCGTCGTCGTACTCCTCGCGCTCTCTGCGCAGGTCCAGATCTGGACGCGGGACGCCTCGGCGTGGGAGAACGGACCGGCCGTGCACGCCGTGCTTGCTGCGATCTTCACCGTTCCGCTGCTGGCCCGACGGCGCTACCCGTTGCTGGTCCTGTGCGCGGTCGTCGTCGCGAGCTGGCTCCAGTACGAGCTCGGCGGCGGCCTGGGACAGCCGTGGCTCGCCTTCATCCTTGCCCTGTATGCCGTTGCCGCTCACTCACTTCTGCGGGACGCGGTGCTGGGTGCCGCGGTAGCCATGCTGATCACGCTGGTCGACGGCCTCAGTCGACTCCGTGACGGCGAGCCGTGGGAGAACGTGGTTCCCGCTTGGTTCGTTGTCGCCGGCGTGTGGGGCTTCGGGCGTTGGATGCGGTGGCGACGACGGGAGCTGGACCGGCTGCACGAGCAGACCGAGGTGCTCGAGCGGAACCAGGAGGAGGCCGCCCGGGCCGCGGTCGCCGCCGAACGAGCCCGTATCGCCCGCGAGCTGCACGACCTGGTGGCGCACAGCATGGGAGTCATCGTCATCCAGTCCCAGGCCGCCCAACGCGTGATGCTCACCGACCCCGCCGCGGCCGAACAGGCTCTGATGTCCATCGAAGTCACCGGTCGGCAGGGACTCGCGGAGATGCGCCGGCTCCTGGACGTCCTGATCGACAGCGAGGACGCAGTGGACAGCGCGCCGCTGGCGCCCCAACCCGCTCTACGCCACCTCGGGGCGCTGCTCGACCGGGTCCGATTGGCAGGCCTCGCCGTCGACGTGTCAGTAGAAGGCGAGGAACGTCCCCTGCCCCCCGGGGTGGATCTCTCGGCGTACCGGATCGTGCAGGAGGCACTCACCAACACCTTGCGGCACGCCGGCGCGGCCCGGGTACAGGTTCACGTGCGCTACTGCCAGGACGCTGTCGAGGTGGAGGTGGCCGACGACGGCACGACGCCAAACACCGACAGCGCCGGCGGCCACGGACTGATCGGCATGAGTGAGCGAGTCGCCCTCTATGGCGGCAGCCTGCACGCCGGGCACCGGCCCGAAGGCGGATACCTGGTGCAGGCGCACCTCCCGGTCGACGCCGCCAACACCACCCCGATATGACCATCAGGGTCGTCGTCGCCGACGACGAGGAGCTCGTGCGGACGGGCCTGCGGCTGATCCTCGACACCGAACCGGACATCGAGGTCGTCGGCGTGGCCTCGAACGGCCGCCACGTCGTGGAGATGGCCACCGCGCTGCATCCAGACGTCGTGCTCCTCGACATCCGGATGCCCGAGATGGACGGGCTCGAGGCCACCCGATTGTTGCTCGGCGGCGGGTCGACGTCCAAAGTCGTAGTCCTC
>NZ_JANPEO010000267.1:0-2041 GCF_031422975.1 Nocardioides sp.
CGCGGCGGACCGGACCAGCGCCGCCTGCTTCCAATCAAACGCCAGGCGGCCCACAGCGACTGTTCCGACCCCGAGCGCGGGATTGGCTGGCGGCATGCCGAGGCCACCCTCAAATCGGCGCTGGACTGTTCTTCGCCCCAGCCTCGGCGCGCAGGAAACGCCTGACGGCGAAGAACCAGAGCACAGAGAGGATCGCAACGAGCAGGTAGCCACCGCCCCGGTCGAGCCCAGCCGACCACGAGGGCTACGGCCGCCCCGGCGCCCACTACGAGGTTGAAGGGTCGGTAGACGACGGCGAGGCGCTGGGCCTCGACGAGGTGCGTTCGGCTACGCCAAGGGAGTCATGTCGAGATGCCACCGCCCCCAGTGATCACGAGCCGACGTCGCCTCGAGCCGCGCGTCGCGATAGAGCTGGCACAAACCCCGCGTCCGAATGCACTCAGAAGGGAGATGTTGTCACCCGCCGAAGATCAAAGGGAGAGTGCAAGCGTGCCCCGTGTCGCAATTTGGCTCTGCCGGGCCGCGTGGCATCACCACACTCGTGGGCGGCCCGGGAGTGCGATGACGCGCGCAGGTGGGTCGGGAAGTGGGTTGTTCACTGCTCGAGGTCCGACATCCGCCGGAACATCGGATCGGTGAAGTCGGACAGGGCGGCATACACCTTCCTCACCGCCGCGTAGCGACGCAGGGCCTTCGGGTCCGGCTCGAAGACCGGCCCGGGACGGATCATGGCCGCCATCGCGGTCTCGAAGTCGTGATGGACCCCGCTCCCGACTGCGGCGCAGATCGCTGCGCCGAGGCCGGCGGCGTCCGCCACGCCAGCTCGCTGCGCCGGTTGGGCAAAGACGTCCGCGACGATCTGCATCATCAAGTCCGACCGCGACCCACCACCCGAGACAATCAGGTGGTCCATGGGCTGCCCGAGCGCTGACTCCATCGCCTCCGCGTGGCCGCGCATGGTCAGTGCGATGCCCTCCAGGATTGCCCGATACAGGTGGTGTGCCCCGTGTGCGCCGTTCAGGCCGAGGATTGCACCGCGCCGGTGAGGGGCACTGCCGGGCGCGAGCCAGTCCGGGACGACCATGAGACCCGCGGACCCGACTGGCACCGCGGCGGCGCCTTCGGTGAGCCAGTCCTGGAGCGCGTCGTCGTCCACCGGGCTCTGTGCCCCCGAGCTCACGAGCTGTCGCAGCCACGAGACGGTCCACATGCCGCGCCTGATGCCGTCGCTCTCGTAGAGGTAGCGCCCCGGGAGCGAGGCGGCGTTGACCCAGTAGGCGTCGTGCTCGCGAGCGAGGTCGTCGCCGACGGTCATGGCCGCTATGTAGGTGCCAAGCGAGAGCAGCATGGTGCCCTCGTTGGCCAGCCCGCACCCGAGGGCTTCGACGGCCTTGTCGTTGGCAGTGGCGTAGACCCGGCACCCGGCCATCAGCCCCGTCGCTGCGGCAGCCGCCTCGGTGACTCGTCCTAGGAGATCACCCGGATCGACCAGGTCAGGGAGCAGCGTGAGCGGCATGCAGGTCCGTTCGAGCTCCGTGGGGCTGGGCGACCAGTTGCGGGCGAGCGGGTCGATCGGCCACATTCCCTGATAGCTCGCGGCGCTGTCGCGGCGTTCCCCGGTCAGTCGTAGCGCCAGGTATCCCCCGGCGCTGGACACGGTGGCCACGGCTGGGTCGACGTGTGTCAGCGGCCTGGAGACGCGGGCGTCCATCCAGCTCAGGACCGGTTCGGTGAGCTGACCGGACACGTCCGTGAGGGCACGGCAGAATCGGATACCGCACAGCCCGATCGCGGTGATGGCGCCCGGGTCGCCGTCGAACCTCGACAGCACGGCACGACAGCTCGTGACGAGGGTGTCCCACAGGTCGTCACCGGGATGGACCGCGCGCCCGTCGGGCGTCAGGTCATAGGGCCGGAGCGCGGTCTGCGCCGACGCCACGACGTGTCCTTCGGCGTCAATGATCGAGACCTTGGTGCTGTGCGAGCCGCCATCGATCGCCAGGTAGAGGGCGCTCACGACGACGCGGGATCGACGCCGAGC
>NZ_JANPEO010000268.1:0-7765 GCF_031422975.1 Nocardioides sp.
GCGTGGTTGTAGGCCAGGTGGGTGTGGCCCGACACGATCGCGTCGATGTTGGTGTCCACGCCGTTGACGACCTGCCCGAACGCGGAGTTCGGGTCGGTGGCCGCGGCGAGGGAGGTGGTGGCTGCGCCCTCGTGGATGAGGAGCACGATCACGTCGGCGCCGTCGGCCTCGAGGGTGTCTGCGCTCGCGTTGACCTCGTCGACGATGTCGGTCACCTTGATGTCGGCGATCCCGTCCGGCGAGACCAGGGACGGCAGGTCCTCGGTCATGGCGCCGACGAAGCCGACGGTCTTGCCGTCGGGCAGGACCTTCCACCAGGACGCACCGTTGGAGTTGCCGCGCGCCGCCGAAGCCAGCGCGTAGTCGCCGCCGGCCTTGAGCCGGACATTCGCGGCGAGGTACTCCCAGTCGACTCCACCCTGGGGGTCCGTCGGGTCCATGACCCGCTCGAGCAGGTCGCGGTAGCCCCGGTCGAACTCGTGGTTGCCGGCGGCCGAGACCTCGAGGCCGGCCTCGTTCAAGGAGTCGATGGGTGGCTTGTCGTTGGCGATGAAGGACTCGAAGGTCGAGGCCCCGATGATGTCGCCGGCCATCGAGAAGACCGTGGACGGGTTCGCGGCGCGCATCGACTTGACGGCCTGGGCCATCGACGCTGCGCCGGCAGAGGCACTGGCCGGGTCGTCGAGCAGTCGCCCGTGGAAGTCGTTGGACGCGAGCACCTGCACCGTGTCGACAGCCGGCGGCGGCGGGGTCGACGGGGCGTTGATGCCGATGACCTCGGGGTTGTGGTCCGAGGAGCGGAACGGGTTGGCGGCGTAGAGGCTGGTGACGTTGTTGTTGAAGCGGCTGTACTCGTAGTAGACCGACTCGTTGGCGTTGATCGGCCACACGGTCCTGCCGGTGACCCAGCCGACGGCCGCGTCGTTGGCGAAGACGTGGTCGAGCGTGCCCGCGAGACCGCCGAAGGAGTAGGTCTTCTCAGCGTTGTCCGGGGCGAGCTCGTGCCACCCCTTGGCCTCCAGGTCGAGGACCGGGTCCTCGTTGCTGTAGGCGTTGTAGTCGCCGGTCATGAAGACGGGCTCGATCTGCTTCTGGTCTGCGAGTTGGCGCGCGAACGCGTCCAGCGCAGCGGCCTGACGACGGCGGTCGCCGTTGAAGGCACCGGCACCATCCCCGAGGTCGACGTTGTCGCCGGTCTCGGTGCTGCTGCCCTTGGACTTGAAGTGGTTGACGATCACGATGAAGGCGTCGTCGCGGCTGGCGCCGACCCTCTTGAACGCCTGGGCGAGCGGCTCGCGGGCGTTGCGGAAGGGCACGGAGTTGACCAGGATCTCGGACGTGCCGACGGTCTGCACCACCCGCGGGTTGTAGATGAAGGCCGCGCGGATCGCGTCCTGCTCGGCGATGGTCGGCTGCGCCTCGGGACGAGGCGTGGCGGCGTAGGCCCAGCGCGGCCCGAGGACCACCGGGTCCTGGCCCGCGTGCGCGCTGTTCCAGTCGGCGTTGAGCGCGTCGACCAGCCGCGTGAGGGCGGCATCGCGGTCGGCGTACCCGATCTTGACCGGGTTCTCGACCTCTTCCAGGGACATCACGTCTGCGTCCATGGTGTTGATCGCCGCGACCTCCTTGACCTCCTGGCGGCCGAGGCTGGTGGCGGTCGCCGCGCCACGGGGGCCGGCCGAGAGGAGAGTCGGCGGCGTGGTGCGGGGGTCGGTCCACGTGCAGGTGTTGGCGGTGAGGCGCTCGGCCGGGGACGGAGTCGAGCGCGCGGTGTAGTAGCTGCAGGTGCGGTTGCTGCCGGGTGTCGAGAGCGGCGGCGTGGTGCTGTCGGCGACCCAGTCCTGCGCCGGGTGGATGAAGTAGTTGAGCATGTTGAAGGTGGCGATCCGGACGTTGCCACCGACCGGATCCGGCGAGGCCGGGCGGTCCTGCTCGAAGGTCACGTAGTCGGTGCCGGCGCCGGCGACCCTCCCCTGGGGCTGGAGCTTCCAGAGGTCGTTGCGGAAGTCGAAGATGACGGGCTTGACGAAGTCGACGTCGGCGCCGATGCGCACCGTCTGAGTGGGGGTCAGCCACGGGAAGGGCTGCGTGTCGTTGGCCGAGTAGTCGACGTTGGCGCCGTCATCGAGGGTGATCATGTGCGCGTCGTTGTAGGTCTTGCGCGCGGCCAGCTTGGCCGGCTCGGTGCGCGGGCTGGCGACTTCGGTGGGAGCCATCAGCGGCTGTGTGTCGTTGGCGGCCAGGCCGATCTCGCCGGCCATCTGGAAGCCACGGCTGGTGGGCTGGTTCCACGGGGTGCCGTCGTAGGAGTCGCTCACCGTGTAGGGCGCGGTGGGAGAGAAGAGCTCGCCCTCGTGCTTCTCCCGCTCGGCGGCGAGCGCGGCGCCCGCGAGGCAGTCGGTGGTGGCGCCGGTGACCGAGCAGGTCGTGCCCGGCAGGACCGTGCCCGCGATGACGGCCTCGGCCGGGATGGCGTCTCGGGTGTCAGGTTGGCGGCGTTGGTGACCGTCAGCTCGGTCATCCCGTTGAACTCGCTCACCCTGGCGCTGGCGAGGGCGACGTACTTCCCGACCGCCGGGGTCGGGAAGGTCACCGACGAACCGGTGAAGACGAAGATGCCGTCGGAGGCGTTGGGAGTGGCGTCGTTGGCCGGGTCGTAGCCGGGCGTCTGGAGGTAGAACCCGTTGAAGTTGCCGGTGCCGTTGACGTACGCCGCAGTCACGACGCCCACGGTGGAGACGTTGGCGTTCGCCATCGTGGTCGCCGTGCCGGTGCCCTGGATCTCGGGGATCGTGCGGAACGCGGCCGTGGGCTGTCCGTTGGGGGACGGGGTGTAGCCGTCGAAGTCCGCCAGGTTGTTGGCGTTGTCGACGCCACCGTTCTCGCGCTGGATCGACTGCGTGAGCGAGAGGTCGGCCGCGTCGGCAGCCGTCGACTCGAAGGTGTTGCTGGTGCCCCAGCCGACCAGGTCGCTGCGGTACTGGTCGGCGACGACGGCGCCGTTGCCGGGGTCGTAGCCCGCGTTCGTCTTCGCGACGAACAGCGTGCCGCCGGTCGCCGAGAGGTCGAGGCCGTTGGTGTACTCCGGGTTGGTCAGCGGGCTGCCGTTGCCGACGGTGCCGGCGAGCTGCACGAGGTCGAAGGAGTTGGCTGCCATCGACCCGGTCAGCGTCGCGATGACGGTGGCAGGACCCGTGTCACCGGGGGCGCGGTATTGCAGCGTCAGGCCCGTCATGGGCAGCGTCGAGCCGGAGGTGTTCTGGACCTCGACGAAGTCGTGGTCGATGGTCGAGCCGGCCAGGCCGCCGTCGGCGTAGACCTCGGTGATCTTGAGGGAGGACGTGGCGACACAGTCGCAGTTGTCGGGGCCGACGCCCGTGCCCGACCCGGAGGCTGCGCCGACGGCCGAGATGACGAAGTCGGTGTTGTTGTTGTCGGAGTCGGGCAGGCTCGCGCGCTTGTAGGAGCCGGTGCTGGTGATGGTGCCGGCCTTGACGGCCGTCTCGAAGGTGGTGGCGGTGCCGTAGCCGACGAAGTCGATGACCTTGCCGGCGGAGTAGTCGATCGTGGCGCCGGTGCCCGGCTGGATGCCGACGGCACTGTCCGCCAGGTAGACCTGCCCTGCCGAAGCGCTGGCCGCGAGACCGGTGGTGACGTCCGCCGGACGGGGGAAGGCCGCGCCGGCGGCTCCCGTGCCGCCCGCCACCAGGAAGAAGGAGTGGGACGGGACGGTCACGTTGGGAAGCGGGTAGACGTTGGCCGACGTGGGCACGGCCCCGTTCGTGGCCGCGCGGTACTGGATGCTCTTTCCCCCCAGCGAGATGGGCGCGGCACTGGCGTTGTAGAGCTCGACGAAGTCGGCGTTGTAGGTCGCCCCCGAGTTGCCGCCACCGGGGTAGACCTCGGTGATCACGAGCCCGCCGCTCGGCACCGCCTGGGCGGGAGCAGCGACGCCGAGCGCCAGCGGCGTGGCGAGGACGGAGAGGACAGTGGCGAGGATGGCGCGGCGAGCGCCCCGGGCGCGGCGCGGCGCAGACGTCAAAGACACGAGAAAGAAAGACCTTCGGCTCAAAGGGCCGAGCACACCCGCTTCGACCGGCCCACACCGTATGTCGCCGAAGGTCGTCTCGTCACTGCGATCAGGACACGATCTGGTGTCGCCCGGACGAACTCCCGGTACGCCACGGTGTGCGGCCCGGCCGATCGGGCGCCGCTGTGACTCGTGGGACAGATGGGACGTTGCCGGGGTACCGTCTGCGGGTGGTGAATCGCCTTGCCCTCGCCCCCGTCGGCGCAGTTGTCCTCTCCCTCCTCGCCGTCGGCCTCGCCCCGGCAGTCGCGGCGGACCACCACGAGCGCCGCGCGACCTCGGCGATCGCGAACGCCTCGTGGTCGACGCGAGCACAGTGGCGAACGGGTGAGCTCAAGGGCCTCCGCGTCCAGGCCGGCTCGCTCGTCCACCAGGCGCCACGCCTGGGCAAGCTCCACGGGCGCAGCTATCAGGTCGGCTCCTGGACGTCGCCGTGGTCTGCTCCCGGCTTCGGACTCACCCAGCTGATCCCGACGTGGGAAGCCGTGGCCGAGGGCGACTCGGCGGTCACGGTCCAGGTCCGCGGCCAGGCCGCCGACGGCGCCCTCTCCAGCTGGGACTCCATGGCCGAGTGGACCCTCGACAACCCGCGCCTGCCGCGCCGCTCGCTGAGCAGCCAGACCGACGACCTGGCCCGGGTCAGCGTCGACACCTGGCAGGCCGCGACCCCGCTGACGCAGTGGCAGGTGCGGGTGCGCCTCTACCGCAACGCCGCCACCAGGCCAGTCGTCCGCCTCGATCGGGTGGGCGCGATGGCGAGCGCCCTGGTCCCTCGCGGCAGCACTCCGACGTCGAGCCCCGGCCCGGCAGCCGGGACCGTGCTCGACGTGCCGACCTTCTCCCAGATGACGCACTCCGGCCACTACCCCCAGTGGGGCGGCGGCGGCGAAGCCTGGTGCTCGCCGACGTCGACCGCGATGGTGCTGGCCTACTACGGCCTCCAGCCCGGTCCCTTCCCGGAGATCACCGCCGGCCACGCCGACCCGCAGGTCGACCACACCGCGCGCCTGGTCTACGACCACGCCTATGCCGGCACCGGCAACTGGGCCTTCAACACGGCCTACGCCAGCACCCTGACCACCGGCGACACCTACGTCACCCGGCTCCCCGACCTGCGCGCCGCCGAGGACTTCATCGGGGCCGGCGTGCCCCTCGTCGCCTCCGTCGCCTTCGGGCGCGGCCAGCTCACGGGCGCGCCGATCTCGGCCAGCAACGGTCACCTGCTGGTGATCGTCGGGTTCGAGGCCGACGGCGACGTGGTCGTCAACGACCCGGCGGGGTCCGGCAACAGCGCCGTACGCCGTGTCTATGACCGCGACGAGTTCGAGGACATCTGGGTCAACGCGAGCGGCGGCGTCGTCTACGTCATCAACCGCTGACTAGGTTGGGCTCATGAGTCCTCGCACGGCGCTGGTCCTGGGTGGCGGCGGCATCACCGGCATCGCGTGGGAGCTGGGCATCCTCGCCGGGCTCGCCGAGGCCGGCATCGACCTGACCGACGCGGATCGAGTGATCGGCACGTCCGCCGGCTCGGTCGTCGGCGTGCAGATCACGAGCGGCACTCCGATCGCCGAGCTCTACGCCGGACAGCTCGCACCGCCAGATGCCGAGCTGGGCGGGCGCCTGTCACGACTGGCCCTGCTCAGGATGCTGCCGCCCTTCCTCCGGCCCGGCGACGCACCGACCAAGCTGGCTCGCATCGGCAGGTTGGCGATGAAGGCGCACGTGCCCGGCAGCATCGACCGCGAGCGCGTCATCCGCTCCCGGATCCACACGCAGGACTGGCCCGCACGCGACCTGCGGATCACGGCCGTGGAAGCGGAGACAGGCAGGTTCACGGTCTTCAGCCGCGACAGCGGCGTCGATGTCGTCAGCGCCGTGGCGGCGAGCTGCGCAGTGCCCACCGTCTGGCCACCGGTCGCGATCGACGGCCGGCACTACATCGACGGTGGGATGCGCTCGACCGCCAACGTCGACCTGGCCGCCGGTGTCGAGCGGGTCGTGGTGCTCGCCCCACTACCCCAGGCCCTGAGCAGGAAGACCTCGATCCGCGCCCAGCTCCAGAGCGTCGCCCCGAGCGAGTGGACCGTCATCACCCCGGACGGCGAGGCATTGGCGGCCTTCGGCAAGAACCTGCTCGACCCCGCGAAGCGCGCCGACGCGGCGCGAGCCGGGATGCGCCAGGCGGCCGGCCTCGTCGACGAGGTCCGCCACGTCTGGGCGGCTACACCTAGCTCGCGCTGACCTGGATGGTGTGCCAGCCGGTGGAGCCGTCCGGCACCACGTCGCGGCGTACGCCCGTCTGTTCCAGACCGTCCTTGTCGGTGGCCCGCACCCGAAGCTCGTGCTCACCCTCGTCGAGCGACACCGTCAGCGCCCACTGCACCCACGTGTCCTCGTTGGGGGTCTGTGCCAGCTCGGCCGGCTGCCACTCGCCGCCGTCGACGGCCACGTCCACAGCGGCGATCCCGGTGTGCTGGGCCCACGCGAGGCCGCCGACGGTGACGTCCCCCGTTGCCACGTCAGCCCCGTTGCGGGGTACGTCGATGCGCGACGCGATCTTGACGGGCCCCTGCTCCGACCAGCCGCGCTGGGTCCAGAAGGCCGCTACCTCGGAGAAGCGGGTGACCTCGTAGTCGACGACCCACTTGGTGGCCGAGACGTAGCCGTAGAGACCGGGCACGATCGTCCGCACCGGGAAGCCGTGCTCGATCGGCAGCGGCTTGCCGTTCATGGCGACGGCCAGCATCGCGGAGCGATCGTCGGTCAGGGTGGAGAGCGGGGTCGCGCAGTTCCAGCCGTCCTCGGAGGTCTGCAGGATGCAGTCCGCCGACGGGTCGAGGCCGACCTCGTCGAGGATGTCCGCGATCCGGATGCCGCTCCACCAGGCATTGCCCACGAGGTCGCCGCCGACCTCGTTGCTCACGCAGTTCAAGGTGATCCACGACTCCGTGAGCTGGCGGGTCACCAGGTCGTTGTAGGTCAGGGTGAGCTCGCGATCGACGAGCCCGTGGATCCGCAGCGTCCAGTCCTGCGGCTCGATCGCCGGCACCGAGATGGCTGTGTGGATGAGGTAGAAGTCGTCGGCGGGTGTCTGCCAGGGCGAGATGTCCGGCAGCCCCAGGGTCGTGTCGGCCGGGACCCGAGGACGGGTCACACCGTCGAGGCGCAGCAACCGCCGGCTCTCGACCACATGCCGACGACCCAGGCCGACGAAGCGTCCGGCGCCGCCGATCCCGATCGCGGCGAGTGTGAAGACACCGGCGACCATCAAGAACACCCGCCGCTCACGTGACTCGAGCTCGGGGTGGTCGCGCCGGGTGATCAGCGGCTTGGCCAGCGCCGACAGCACGGCGATCCAGCTCACGAAGCCGACCATCACCGGCAGGATGTCGATGATGCTGGCCCCTGGCTGCACCAGCACCGCTAGACCGCCGATCGCGGCCAGGACCAGCCAGACCAGCATCGGCTTGACGGCGCTGCGTCGTGCGAGTGCTCCCGCGAGGCCACCCATGGCCAGCAGGAACGCCAGGACACCGAAGATGAGAAGCGGTTTGTCCAGTTGTCCGACGATTCGGATGATGCGTTCGGCGACCGGCCCGGGGGTGATCCTGATGATGAGCTCGGCGACCGCGACGACCGGCGACTCGCGGATCGTGAGCGCCATCGCCGTGG
>NZ_JANPEO010000269.1:0-4777 GCF_031422975.1 Nocardioides sp.
CGACCCGGCAGCGGCCTACCTCGTGTTCCTGTTCGTGGCGCTGCTCCGGGAGGCGAGCGGTGGCCACCTCTCCGGGCTCTCGGCGCTGGTCATCGTGCCGGTCCTCTGGTTGGCGATCACCGGTTCGAGCCGCGAGCTCTACATCGCGAGCTTCCTCGCCGGGGCCACGATCCTCGGGCCGGTGCTGCTTGTCGGCGCTCCTCGCTATCCGATCGAGGACTGGCGACGAGCACTCATCCTGGTCGCCATCGCCGTCGTGCTCGGGCGGGTGGTGCAGCGCATCGTCATTCGCCTCGAGCGCGAGACCCGCGCTGCCCGCGCCTCCGCCGAGCAGAGCGAGCAGTTCTTCCTGGACGCGCCGCACGGGGTCGCGGTGCTGGACATCACCGGGCGGATCCAGTTCGTGAATGCGGCGCTGTGCGGGATCATCGGCCTACCACCCGATGAGCTGGAGGGCATGCGGCTCAGGGAGCTGGCGCCACCGGGCGACGACGCGATCGCCGACCACCTGGCCCGCGTTCACGACGCCGTCACCAAATCGAGCGCGTCCGACTGCATGCTGCGCGACTACCGGGGCCAGGACATCCACGTGGCCCTGAGCAGCCGACTGCTGCGTCGCCCCGGATCCGTCGACCCCGACATCGTGCTGGTCAACGTCGTCGACGTCTCCGAGCGCCGTCGCTACCAGGACCGGCTCGCCCACCTCGTCGACCACGACGTCCTCACCGGTCTGGCCAATCGCCGGCGCTTCGACGCCGAGCTCACGCGGCACCTCGAGCGGTCCCGGCGCTACGGCAACGCCGGCGGCGTCCTCCTGCTGGACCTCGACAACTTCAAACAGGTCAACGACAGCCTCGGGCACAACGCGGGCGACGAGCTGTTGATCACGATCGGCGGGCTGCTTCGTCGTGCCGTCCGCGACACCGACGTGGTCGCGCGGCTGGGTGGCGACGAGTTCGGGGTGCTGCTCACCGACGGTGGCCAGGACGCCGCCGTGCGCGTCGGCGAGGCGATCGTTGAGGTGATCCGTGAACACGCGGCGACCCTGGACGGAGTACGCCGCCGCGTCACCGCCAGCGTCGGAGCGGTGACCTTCCAGGCCGCCAGTGAGCACGCCACCGACATCCTGGGACTCGCCGACATGACGATGTACGACGCGAAGGAGGCCGGCCGTAACCAGGTCGCCGTCCTCCCCGAGGGCGACACCCGCCCGCCGAAGCTGTCGGCGCGCCTGCAATGGCAGAGCCGGATCGAGGAGGCCCTGGAGCACGATCGCTTCGAGCTGCACCTCCAACCGATCATGAACCTCTCCAACGACCGGATCAGCTCCGCCGAGGTCCTGCTCCGGCTCCGGGACCAGGACGAGCTGGTGCCGCCGTCGCGATTCCTCTACATCGCCGAGCGCGTGGGGCTGATGCCACGGGTCGACGCGTGGGTGGTCGAGAACAGCGTGGCAATGCTGGCCCGGCTGCGAGAGCACGACCCGCTCTTCGAGCTCGAGGTCAACCTCTCCGGTCACTCGATCGGACATCCGGACATCGAGCGGACCATCCATGAGTCGCTGGCCCGGCACGAGGTCGACCCGGCTGCCCTGATCCTGGAGATCACCGAGACCGCGGCGGTGGCTGACGTGGCCCTGGCCCGCGCGTTCGCCGAGCGGATCACCGAACTCGGGTGCGCGTTCGCCCTCGACGACTTCGGAGCCGGCTTCGGCTCGTTCTACTACCTCAAGCACCTGATCTTCGACTACGTGAAGATCGACGGCGAGTTCGTCGCGCACGTCCACGAGTCGCAGGTCGATCGCACCATCCTGCGCTCGATCGTCGGCATCGCCAAGGACCTCGGGAAGCAGACGGTGGCGGAGTTCGTCTCCGAGCCGGAGATCCTCGACGTGTGCCGTGCCGAGGGGGTCGACTTCGCGCAAGGATTCCTGATCGGCAAGCCGATGCCGTACAACGAGTTCGTCGCGGAGTACATGCCGTCCGGCGCCCTGGCGAATTCACAGGACTGATCGGCCGGGGTGTGCGCCCCGGCGGAAGAAGTATGGAGACTCGACAACCATGTATTGGCTGCAACGTCTGGTCGGACTGGCGATCATCGGGACGGCCGCGCTGGGCGCAGCGGTGCTGTGGGTGGCGGTCGCCGCCGGTGGCCCCAAGCCCGGGGAGGCGCCCTCCGAGGGACTGCTCTTCGGTGTCTGGCAGGTGTTCTACGACACCGAGATGCCGTCCCCGCGGGTGCTCCTTGCCGCCGTCGGCGTGGCCCTGCTGCTCGCCGCCGGCGTCGCGGGCCTCGAGCGCCGACTGCTCACCAAGGCGCGGCGCAGCGAGGACCCCCACCGGATGCCGCTTGCGCCCAAGCTGGTGATGGCCGAGACCCGCGGCGAACACGCCGGTCCGGTCACCATCACCGTGCTGATCCCCGCGCACAACGAGGAGTCGTGCATCACCGAGACCCTCGGCTCGCTGCTCTCCCAGTCCCTGCCGCCCGCTCGGGTCGTCGTCGTCGCGGACAACTGCACCGACGCGACCGTGCGGTTGGCCCGCGAGACCGGGGTCGACGTCTTCGAGACGGTGGACAACGCCCACAAGAAGGCCGGAGGCCTCAACCAGGCGCTGGTCGAGGTCCTCCCGGGCCTGGGCGACAACGACTGCGTGATGGTGATGGACGCGGACACCCAGCTCGACCCGGGCTTCCTGGCCGGCGCCGCCCGACGGCTCACCGACGATCGCGCGCTGATGGCCGTCGGCGGGCTGTTCTACGGGGAGGACGGTGCCGGGCTGATCGGCCAGTTCCAGCGCAACGAGTACACCCGCTACCAGCGCGACCTGCGTCGTCGCCGCGGTCGCGTCTTCGTGCTCACCGGCACCGCGTCGGTGTTCCGTCCACGAGCGCTGCGAGCGGTGGCCGACGAGCGGGGCAGGAATCTGCCAGGGGTGCCCGGCGACGTCTACGACACGGTCGCCCTGACGGAGGACAACGAGCTGACGATGGCGCTCAAGTCGCTCGGCGCCCTGATGATCTCGCCCCCCGAGTGCACGGTCGTGACCGAGGTGATGCCGTCCTGGAAGTCGCTGTGGGCCCAACGCCTGAGGTGGCAGCGTGGCGCCCTGGAGAACCTCGGCGCCTACGGCCTGCGCCCGCAGACGTTCCGCTACTGGGCACAGCAGCTCGGCATCGGGTACGGCGTCATCGCCCTCGGCTCCTACCTGCTGCTGATCGTGATGATGGTGCTGGCCACCGCCTCCTGGGTGTGGTTCCCGTTCTGGATCGGGATCGGCCTGATCTTCACCGTCGAACGCATCGTCACCGTGTGGCGCGGCGGCGCGAAGGCGAGGCTGCTCGGTCTCTCGCTGTTCCCCGAGCTGTTCTACGCGATGGTCCTCAATGTGATCTACGTCAAGGGGATCCTGGACCTCTCCTTGGCCAGGAAGGCGACCTGGAAACACATCGTCCAGACCGATACCGGCGCCCGGATGGAGGACTGAGATGGTGAGCGTCATACCGATGGGACTGCTGTTGCCCGAGAGCATCCTGCGCAACGAGTTCGTCGCTGTGCTGGCGGCGTTCGTGGCCATCAACACGATCGTCTACGTGACCCTGGCCATCGCCAAGGTGCTGCCCAAGGTCTACGTGCACGACTGGGTCGACACCCGCGACCGTCGCATCGAGACCCGGAGCATCGACCCGGACGCTCCGGTGTGAGTCGGCGCCCTGTGACGTGGGACTCACTCGTTGATCGATCCAATATGTACGCCGCAGGGCGGACGTTAGCCTCGGCGCAACCGTCGCCGCAGCGTTGCCGGACGGGTTCGAATCAGCACTCCACGACACCACCGTCGATGCGCTCGACGGCCGGAGGCGCCTCCCACTGACGAGGCGACCACCGCGAATGCGCGAGAGGGAAACCGCAGGCATGACCGCCATCACTGAAACTTCGGCTCCGACGACTCACCAGGGCATCCTGGCGTGGGTCAACGAGATCGCCGAGCTCACCCAGCCCGACAACATCCACTGGTGCACCGGCTCCGACGCGGAGTGGGAGCAGCTCACCGCGGCGCTCGAGGGCACCGGCACGTTCACTCGTCTGAACCCCGAGATCAAGCCCAACTCGTTCCACGCAGCCTCCGACCCCACCGATGTGGCACGGGTCGAGGACCGTACCTACATCTGCTCGGTCGAAGAGTCGGACTGCGGGCCCACCAACAACTGGATGGACCCCAACGAGATGAAGGACCTCATGCGCGGGCTCTACGCCGGCTGCATGAAGGGCCGCACGATGTACGTCATTCCCTTCGTGATGGGCCACGTCGACGCCGAGAAGCCGATGTTCGGCATCGAGGTGACCGACTCGGCGTACGTCACCGTCTCCATGCGCGTCATGGCCCGCATGGGCACCGAGGTGCTCGCCCGCATCGAGGAGCTCGCCGCCGCCGGTGAGGACCCGCAGTGGGTGCCGGCGCTGCATTCGGTCGGCATGCCGCTCGAGCCCGGCCAGGCCGACGTCGCGTGGCCGTGCAACGACACCAAGTACATCGTGCAGTTCCCCGAGGAGCGGATGATCTGGAGCTTCGGCTCGGGTTACGGCGGCAACGCCCTGCTCGGCAAGAAGTGCTACGCGCTCCGCATCGCCTCCGTCATGGCGCGCGACGAGGGCTGGCTCGCCGAGCACATGCTGATCCTCAAGCTGACCAGCCCGCAGGGCGTCACCAAGTACATCGCGGCTGCCTTCCCCAGTGCCTGCGGCAAGACCAACCTCGCCATGCTGAAGCCGACC
>NZ_JANPEO010000270.1:0-3303 GCF_031422975.1 Nocardioides sp.
GAAGCCATCGACGACTCGAGCTGGGCCAGGTAGGTCGCCTCGTTCCGGTTGGCGGTCATACGGCCACGCTCGCGGCGCCGCCCTGGAGCAGGTCCTCGAGGATCTCCAGCTTGTCCAGGATCGAGGTCTTGGCCTCGATGAAGTCGTTGATGGCCGATTCGATGGTCTCGATGATCGAGTAGACGAAGCGCACCTTCTTGATGATGCCGTTGATGTCGCTGTAGGCCGTCACCGCCCCGACGGCCCAACCGATGACCGGGGTGGCAGCCTCGGCAGCGAGCTTGAGCAGCTTCGTCGCGATGAAGTCGAGCGCCATGCCGATGCCGATGCAGGCGAGCTTGCAGACCGCCGAGATCGTCTTGACGTAGCCGCCCGTGAGCTCGAAGGCCGTGCTCAGTCCCATGCTGGCTGCCGTGGCGCCCGTCATGGCGAGGCGGAAGGAATCGCCCGACTCGCCCTGCCAGGTGGCCGGGGTGGTCGCGACCAGGCCGGCGTGATTGGCGCCGATGGCCATCGCCGCGTCGCCGGCGTGCTGCCAGGCCTGCGAGGCGCGGTAGATGCCCTGCCAGTCACCGGCGAGCGGGTGGTAGACGCAGCGGTCGAGGATGGAGAAGCCGACGAACTGCTCGGCCACCCAGTCGATGCCTCCCAGCAGGGTGCCCGCGCTCCAGCGCAGGTCCTGCACGAAGTTGTCCGGGGCCTGTGGCGAGACCAGGAAGCTCGAAGGGTCGGTGACCTCGGCGACCGAGGCGGCGCCGCCCCACTGGCTCACCTGGTTGACCAGGGAGCGGGCGTCGGAGACGGAGCCGGCGATGTTCTCGACGTTGCCGAGACGCTTCTGCCAGAAGTAGGAGTCGACGCTGCCGTAGTCCTCGGGGGCGCGCTCGCCCGCTGCTGGCAGGGTGGAGCCGCCCAGGTGGTGATGGCCGCCCGAGCCGGAACCACCGTGGCCGAGCTCAGCGATGAGTCGGCTGAAGACGTCCTTGACCCGGCCGTCCGCATCGGCCACGTCGGCGGCGGTGTCGCCGATCGCGACGGCCGTGGCGCGTTCGATCTCCTCGAGCACTCCGCACGCCTGGGTCGCGAGCGTGATCGCCGCCTTGGACAGCGGGTCGAAGAACCCGAGCAGGAACCCGGTCGAGTCGCTGATGTCGGCGTTGCTCTCGAGATAGCTGCTCATCGTGGCGGCGTGCGCCTGCTGACGCTCGACGACCTGCTGACTCAGGGACAGGGTCTCGTACGTGATGACCATGTTCATCGGTGGATCCTCGCGAACCGGCTCGGTCGATCTACGTCGACGGATGGAGTGGGGTGTGGCCGCTTCCTTCCCGCGATGCGTCCTCCGCAAACGGATGGAGGGCAACGGGCGGGCGCTCAACGCGGCGGGCACCGCCGACCTCGCGGCGCAGCACCCGTGGTCGAGCGAGACGATGGGGGAGCGGCAACACCCCCCGCGTAGGCTGGACCGGCCATGACCACCCCCACCGGGCAGACCGTCTACCTCGACCACGCCGCGACGACGCCGATGTTGCCGGCCGCGATCGAGGCGCTGACCGCGCACCTCAGCGAGGTGGGCAACGCCAACTCGTTGCACGCCTCGGGACGCAATGCGCGACGAGTCGTGGAGGAGGCGCGCGAGAGCATCGCGCGTGCCCTGGGCTGTCGTCCGGGCGACGTCGTGTTCACCTCCGGGGGCACCGAGTCCGACAACCTCGCACTCAAGGGCATCTACTGGGCCCGTCGCGCCGAGGACCCGCGTCGTGTCCGCATCCTCTCCACCGCGATCGAGCACCACGCGGTCCTCGACCCGCTGATCTGGCTCGGCGACGCGGAAGGGGCCGAGGTCGAGCTGATCCCTGTCGACCAGCATGCGCACCTGCGCCTCGACGCCCTCCGCGACGCAGTCGAGCGGGACCCGGCCAGCGTCGCCCTGATCTCGGTGATGTGGGCCAACAACGAGGTGGGCACCCTCCAGCCCATCGCCGAGGTCGTCGCCCTGGCCGCCGAGCACGGCATCCCGGTCCACACCGACGCAGTGCAGGCCATCGGCGCCGTACCCGTCGACTTCGCCGCCTCCGGCGTCGACGCGCTCAGCCTGACCGGCCACAAGGTCGGCGGCCCCTACGGCGCCGGTGCGCTGATCGTGCGCCGAGACCTGCAGGTCTCAGCGCTCGTGCACGGTGGCGGGCAGGAGCGCGACATCCGCAGCGGCACCCTCGATCCGCCGGCGATCGCGAGTCTGGCGGCCGCGATCGAGGCGTCGGTCAAGCACCAGGACGAGCATGCGAGCCGACTGAGGAGGCTGCGCGACGAGCTTGTACGCCGCGTGATCGAGGCCGTCCCCGACGCACACCTCCACGGTGATCCCGACCGGCGGCTGCCGGGCAACGCGCACATCGGCTTCCCCGGCTGCGAGGGCGACTCGCTGTTGATGCTGCTCGACGCGCGCGGGATCGAGTGCTCCACGGGCTCGGCCTGCAGCGCGGGCGTGCCCCAGCCCTCGCACGTGCTGCTCGCGATGGGATGTGACGACGACCAGGCCCGCCACTCGCTGCGGTTCTCGCTCGGCCATACCTCGACGGCAGCCGACGTGGATGCCCTCGTCGAGGCGATCGGCCCGGTTGTCCAGCGCGCCAGGACGGCCAAGACAGGGGTGCGCTGATGCGTGTCCTCGCTGCCATGTCGGGCGGCGTCGACTCCGCGGTCGCAGCCGCACGTGCCGTCGAGGCCGGGCACGACGTCACCGGCATCCACCTCGCACTCTCGCGCAACCCGAAGTCGTACCGCACCGGCGCCCGCGGCTGCTGCACGATCGAGGACAGCAACGACGCCCGCCGCGCCGCCGACATCATCGGCATCCCGTTCTACGTCTGGGACCTCTCCGAGCGCTTCCACGAGGACGTGGTCGAGGACTTCATGGACGAGTACGCCGCCGGCCGCACGCCCAACCCGTGCCTGCGCTGCAACGAGAAGATCAAGTTCGCCGCTGTCCTCGACCGCGGGCTGGCGCTCGGCTTCGAGGCCGTCGCCACCGGGCACTACGCCCAGCTCCGCACGGGTGCCGACGGCCTGATCGAGATGCATCGCGCGGTCGACATGGGCAAGGACCAGTCCTACGTCCTCGGCGTGCTGACCCAGGACCAGCTGGCGCACTCGCTGTTCCCGCTGGGCGACACGACCAAGCCGGTCGTCCCCCGAGAGGCCGCCCACCCCGGCCAGCTTGGGCCAGACCAACCCCCCAACCCCCACATCGGCGTCCTCGCCGACGGCGACAAAGCCCGGTGGCACAAAGAGACTCACCGC
>NZ_JANPEO010000271.1:0-6916 GCF_031422975.1 Nocardioides sp.
GGAGTGACATCGTGACCAGCCTGGACCCGAGAGCGCCGCTCGTGCTCGATACACGCGAGCTCGGCCGCCGCCCGGGGTCCCAGCTTGAAATGGTGCGCACCGTGCCTGCGCCGGCAGAACTTGGCATCGAAGTCTTGCATGTCCCTGAAGGCTCGCCGGTCGAACTCGACCTGCGACTCGAGGCGGTCATGGAGGGCGTGCTGGTCTCCGGCTCCGCTTCGGCAGAGCTGGACGGCGAATGCGCACGGTGCCTGGATCCGATCGAGGACGAGATCACCGTCCGGCTCCAGGAACTGTTCGTGTACGACGACGTCCGGCACGACGCGTCCGACAAGGACCTCGACGACGAAGTCAGCCGGCTCGAGGACGACCTGCTCGACCTCGAGCCACTGTTGCGGGACGCGGTGGTTCTTGCACTGCCGTTCCAGCCGCTGTGTGTGGAGGACTGTCCCGGGTTGTGCGTCGAGTGTGGCGCCCGACTGGCGGATGATCCCGAGCACGGGCACGACGAGCCGATCGACCCCCGGTGGGCCGGCCTCGAAGCCCTGCAGGACAATCCGCAAGACCCCAGCACCACCACTGACTGATCCCTGCTCATCCCAGAACGACACGTACGGCCGAGGTGACTCGGCCGGCAACACCAAGGAGAGAACCATGGCTGTTCCGAAGCGGAAGATGTCGCGCAGCAACACGCGCCACCGCCGGTCGCAGTGGAAGGCCGTCGCGCCGAGCCTCGTGACCTGTGCCAACCCTGCCTGCGCCGAGAAGCACCTCCCGCACCGCGCCTGCGGCGCCTGCGGCCAGTACGGCGCCCGCGCCGCTCGTCGCCAGGTCCTCTGAGCGAGCAGCAGCAACTCCACTGAGCACACAGGAACTGCGCGAGGCGCTCGGGAACCCCACGTTGGATCCCGGGCTCCTCGATCGCGCCCTGACACATCGTTCCTATGCCTACGAGAACGGTGGCATCCCCACCAACGAGCGCCTGGAGTTCCTCGGCGACTCGGTGCTCGGGGTCGTGGTCACCGAAACGCTCTACACCAGCCACCCCGACCTCTCCGAGGGGCGGCTGGCCAAGCTGCGTGCGGCCGTGGTCAACGCCCGGGCCCTGGCCGATGTGGCCCGCCAGATCGAGCTCGGCAAGCACATCAAGCTCGGCCGCGGTGAAGAGTCGACCGGCGGCCGCGACAAGGCCTCGATCCTCTCCGACACGGTTGAGGCCGTGATCGGCGCGATCCACATGAGCGGCGGCATCGAGGCCTCGGCCGACGTCGTGCACCTGCTCTTCGACGACGTGATGCTGGCCGCCGCCTCGATGGGGGCCGGCCTGGACTGGAAGACCTCCCTCCAGGAGCTCTCCGCCGCCCTCGGGCTCGGCGTGCCCGACTACGTGATCGAGGACGACGGGCCCGACCACATGAAGACCTTCGTCGCCCGCGTCCGCGTGGGCGACCAGCTCTACGGCCGCGGCACCGGCCGCTCGAAGAAGCAGGCCGAGCAGGGTGCGGCCGAGACCGCCTATCTCGAGCTCTCCGCCGCGCGCCCCCAACCCGCCGACGGCCCGATCGACCAGCAAGCCTGACCCGGTGCCCGAGCTCCCCGAGGTCGAAGTCGTCCGGGCGGGGCTGGCCCGTCACGTCACCGGCGCCACCGTCACCGGCGTCGAGGTGCTCCATCCGCGCCCGCTCCGGCGTGACCCGCGTGGATCCGACGGGTTCGTCGCCGACCTGTTGGGCAGGCGGATCGAGGACGTACGCCGCCGCGGCAAGTACTTCTGGCTCGCCCTGAGCTCCGGTGACGCCCTGCTGGGCCATCTCGGCATGAGCGGCCAGATGCTGCTGCAGCAGCCTGGCGCGGCCGACGAGAGGCACCTCCGGGTGCGGTTCCTCCTCGGTCTGGAGTCGGCGGACCCGCTGGAGATGCGGTTCGTGGACCAGCGCATGTTCGGCGGCCTGCTCATCTCCGAGGGCGGTGCCGAGCTGCCGACCGAGATTGCGCACATCGGCCGCGACCCGCTCGACCCTGAGTTCGATCAGCATGACGTGGTGAGGCGCATGCGGCGCCGTACGGTCGGGATCAAGCGCCAGCTCCTCGACCAGTCCCTCGTCTCCGGGATCGGCAACATCTACGCGGACGAGGCCCTGTGGCGGGCCCAGCTCCACTTCGACCGGCCCGGAGACATGCTCACGCGTGCGCAGGCCGCCGACGTCCTCGGCCACGCCACCGCGGTCATGCGGGACGCGCTGGGCCAGGGCGGCACGTCCTTCGACGCGCTCTACGTCAACGTCAATGGGGAGTCCGGCTACTTCGACCGGTCGCTGCACGCCTACGGCCGCGAGGGCGAGCCGTGTGAGCGCTGCGGGACGCCGATCCGGCGGGCGGCGTTCATGAACCGGTCGTCGTACTTCTGCCCGCTGTGCCAAAAGCCCGCGCGGGCGCGCCGAAAACCTCCCGCCTCGCATTGACCCGGTCCCGACCGGGTGGGACTCTTGTAGGTGGTCGCAGGCCGCGACCACACCATTTTCGGCGAAGGGGCACACCTCATGGCGAAGGCGCTGATCGGCTACCTCCACAGCGACCAACGCATTCCCGCCCGACTGGGTCTCGAGAATCAGCGCCTGCGCGGCCGCGTCGCCGAGCTCGAGACGCTGGTGCTGCGGCTTCAGGTCGAGAACGACCGGCTGGTCGCCGAGCAGGCGACGGCGGTGCTCGAGGCGGAGATGCTCCCGGCCTGATCGGCGCGTGACCCGACCAAGGTCTCGTCGTTGAGGGGACATGCGCACCCTGCCCTCCCTCGCAGCCGCCCTGACCCTCGCGACGTCGCTCGCCCTCTCCGCGCCCGCCCTCGCCCATGGTGACCGCGACCGCATGCAGCAGAAGCGGTCCGACTACGCCGCCGGACTCAACGCTCCCGTCGTGATGAGCCCCAGCGTCAGCCTGGTCGACACCAACCCTGGTTCGGCGGGGATCTCGGGCTGCTTCATGAAGACGGCACCCCTCTTCGTCATGTCCGGGCTCGACTCCGTCGTGGTGCACGACATCAGCAACCCCGTCGACCCCCAGCGGGTCGGCACCTTGGCGAGCCTCCAGTTCGAGAACGAGGCGATGAGCTGCGGTGAACGCAAGGTCGGCAGGAGCACGCAGCGCTTCGCCCTCATCGGCGTCGACCTCTACCAGGCCTCACCCGGCGACGTCGAGCACGTCAACGACCCGGTGCGGGGTGACTACGAACTCATCATCGTCGACGTCACCGACCCGACGGCGCCGCGGATCCGCGCGCGCGCGCCCTCCACGACCAGCACCCACACGGTCACCTGTGTCGTGGACACCGACTGTCGCTACGTCTACTCGGCGGGTGACGACAACCAGGTCCCCGGCCAGGGCAGCTTCTCGATCTTCGACCTCACTGACCTCGATCACCCGGTGGAGGTCGACAGCGACCCGGCCACGCAGGGACTGCAGCCGTTCCGCTCCGACGCGGTGGGTTGGGGAGGGCACAAGTGGAACTTCGACGGGGCCGGACACGGCGTCCACACCGGCGCCGGCGGCTCCTACGTGTACGACGTCTCGAACCCGCTGAAGCCGGTGGAGGTCGCCAACACGGGGGCAGCCGGCGACTCAGGCCGCGACGGCATGACCAACGGCTTCAACAACTTCATCCACCACAACTCCTTCCAGCCCAACGCCACCGCCTTCCGCGCCGGTGCGGCGCCGTCGCTGGCGAACGGCAACATCCTGCTCGTCACCGAAGAGGACTACGAGAACCCCGACTGCTCGACTGCCGGCTCGTTCCAGACCTGGCACGTGAAGCGGCTGGACGGCTCCGACGGCTCGATCGTGCCGCTCGCCAAGGTCGAGCTCGCCGACCTCGCCACCTACCCGCTGCCCGCCGGAGCGTTCTGCTCGGCCCACTGGTTCGACTACCACCAGTCCGGGCTCGTCACGATCGGCTACTACGGGGGTGGAACCCAGATCATCGACGTCTCCGACCCGCTCGCACCCAGTAGTCACGGGTTCGCCTGGTTCGGCGCCTCGGAGGTGTGGGACAGCTACTGGGTCCCGGTCTACAACTCGCGAGGCGTCGCCACCGGCAAGAAGACCAACGTGGCCTACTCGGTCGACCTGGTCCGTGGCCTCGACGTGCTGGCCGTCGATGTCGACGGCGACAGTGTCGGTGCGGTGCCCGACCCGGCGCTGTTGCCGGGTGGCGCGGGAACAGACGTCGGCCTCACCGACACCGTGCCCCTCGGGGTTCTGGGCGGTCTCGGCGCGCTGCTCGTCGTCGTGCGTCGGCGCGGCTCGAGTCGCGTCCTGCCCCGCGACTGAACCGCGGCACCGGCGGGAGCCCGTCTGGCGATCAGGAGACCCCGACTAGGATCCCGCTGTTGTGAGCCGCCTTGTCGAGACCGTGTTTCCCGAACGGCTCGGGCGCAGCTTCCGCTGGCTGGTGCTGGGCTCGTGGGTCTCCAACATCGGCGACGGGCTGATGCTCGCCGCGGGGCCGCTGCTGGTGGCCTCACAGACGCGCGAACCCGTGCTGGTGGCTGCTGCAGCCATGGCCCAGCAGCTACCCTGGCTGATGTTCGGCCTGGTCGCCGGCGCACTGGCCGACCGGCTGGACCGGCGGCTGTTGGTGATGGCGATGGATGGCGTCCGGGCCGTGCTGCTCGCCGGACTGTGCGTCGTGATCTACACCGGCCACGTCAACGTCTGGCTGGTCATGCTCGCGTTGTTCCTGCACGGCACTGCCGAGGTGTTCGCCGACACGACGGCCGGCACGCTGACCCCGATGCTGGTGGAGAAGGCCGACCTGGGCATTGCGAACTCACGCATCATGGCCGGCTTCCTGACCGCCAACCAGCTGGTCGGGCCGGCCATCGGCGCCTTCCTGTTCGCGATCGGCATGGCGGTGCCGTTCACCGTCCAGGTGTCCTGTGTCAGCGTTGCCGTGCTGCTGATCTCACGCATTGCCACGCCCAGGGGCGCGGTGCGCGAACACGTCGACACCCACGTCCGCCAAGACATCGTCGAGGGGGTGCGCTGGCTGGCCGGCAACGGACCGGTGCGCACCCTGGCGCTCGTCATCGTTGCCTTCAACATCACCTGGGCGGCCCCGTGGTCGGTGCTGGTGCTCTGGACGCTGGAACGCGTGGGCATCGACGCGGCCGGCTTCGGCCTGCTGGCGACGGCGTCGGCGCTCGGTGGGTTGGTGGGTACGTTCGCCTACGGCCGGATCGAGGAGCGGGTGCCGCTCGCGACCCTGATGCGGGCCGTGCTGTTGTGCGAGGTGGTCTTCCACCTCGCGATGGCGTTCACCACGTCGCCGTACGCCGCCTATCCGCTGATGTTCTTCTTCGGCGCCTACGCGTTCGTGTGGGGGACGCTGTCCAACGCCGTGCGGCAGCGGGCCGTGCCGACCGAGTTCCAGGGTCGCGTCGGGTCGGTCTACATGCTGTGCGTGATGGGCGGCATGCTGGTCGGCTCGCTGCTGGGCGGTCTCATCGCACGGCAGTGGGGCGTGACCGCGCCGTGGTGGTTCGCGTTCGTGGGCTCGGGACTGACCCTGGCGCTGGTCTGGCGCGAGCTGGCGAAGATCGCCCACGCTGACGAAGTGGCGGGCGCGAACCTCCCCGAGGAGGCGCATCCGGCCGGTTAGGGTGGTCGTGCTTCCCCCGGCGTCTGAGAGGATGCCCCACTCGTACCACACAGACGCCGTACTCACCGCGCCTGACGGATTTGCAGGGGAGCTGCACGTTGTACCTCAAGAGCCTCACGCTGAAGGGCTTCAAGTCCTTCGCGTCTGCAACGACGCTCCAGCTCGAGCCCGGGATCACCTGCATCGTCGGGCCCAACGGCTCCGGCAAGTCCAACGTCGTGGACGCACTCGCCTGGGTGATGGGCGAGCAGGGCGCCAAGTCGCTGCGCGGCGGCAAGATGGAGGACGTCATCTTCGCCGGCACCACGGGCCGGCCGCCGCTGGGCCGCGCCGAGGTGCAGCTGACGATCGACAACAGCGATGGCGCGCTGCCGATCGAGTATGCCGAGGTCACGATCTCGCGCACGATGTTTCGCAACGGCGGCTCCGACTACGCCATCAACGGCAACAGCTGCCGGCTGCTCGACGTGCAGGAGCTGCTCAGCGACTCCGGCATCGGCCGCGAGATGCACGTCATCGTCGGTCAGGGCCAGCTCGACACGATCCTGCACGCGACCCCCGAGGAACGCCGCGGCTTCATCGAGGAGGCCGCCGGTGTGCTCAAGCACCGCAAGCGCAAGGAGAAGGCACTCCGCAAGCTCGACTCCACCGACGGCAACCTCACCCGCCTCAACGACCTGCTGACCGAGATCCGTCGCCAGCTCAAGCCGCTCGGCCGTCAGGCCGAGGTCGCCCGCAGGGCCGCCTCGGTGCAGGCCGATGTGCGTGATGCCCGCGCGCGGCTGGTGGCCGACGACCTGGTCCGGGCCCGGCACGCGCTCGCGCAGGAGATGGCCGACGAGACGATCCTGGTCGAGCGCCGCGCCGAGGTCGAGGCGGCACTCGCACATGCCCGCGAGCAGGAGACCGCCCTCGAGGCCGCGCTGCGCACCGACCTGCCGGCCCTGGCCCAGGCCCAGGAGACCTGGTTCGCCCTCTCCGGCCTGAAGGAACGCCTGCGCGGCACCCAGTCCCTGGCGGCCGAGCGGCTACGCAACGCCGCCGGCGCGGCCGACGCGGACACCGTGGACTCCGGGCGCGACCCCGACGAGCTCGAGGCCCAGGCCGCGCGCGTGCGCGAGCAGGAGGCCGAGATCGCGACGCTGGTCGAGGAGCACCGCCGCGCTCTCGACGCAGCAGTCGGCGATCGGCGTACGGCCGAGGACGCCGCGGCCGAGGAGGAGCGCCGCATCGCCGGACTGGTCCGTGCGGCCGCCGACCGAC
>NZ_JANPEO010000272.1:0-2059 GCF_031422975.1 Nocardioides sp.
CGAGAACGCGCGCGCCGACGGGACCCGCAGGGAGATGGCGGTCCCGGGTCGGGCCGTGGGGGCCAGCACGGCGTGGAAGCGCGTGCCGTCGGGCAGCCGCACGTCGGCATACGGAGTCGCGTCATCGAGCCGCCTGCCGCCGGTCGAGGCGAGCCGCTGGGCGAGCCGGCGCACGGCCGCGTCGTCGCGGAACCGGACGTGTGTCAGGCGCAGTCCGTCACCGTCGTCCACCCACACCTGCTCGGCCCCGTTGACGAGCACGTCGGTGACACCGGGTTGGCGCAGCAGCGGCTCCAGCGGACCCGAGCCCAGGACGTCGCGGCGGAGCGCGTCGTGGACTGCCAGCACCGTGGCGTCCCCCACCGGTCGTCCGGCGGCGCGCATCGCCTCGGCCACACGCTGCGCAGACAGCTCGCCCGGCGTCGCGGCGAGCCGCTCGCGGACATCGTCGATCAGGCCGGCCTCCGGGTCGCCCATCACGCCACCTCGGCGAGGAACGCGGCGAGTGCCCTGCCGAGGGGCGTACGCCGATGGCGGACCGGTCCGAGGCCGAGATCGACGGACTCGGTGAGCCCGCGCTGCTCAGGCACCTCGAAAGCCACAGGCACTCCGGTGGCAGCGGTCAGGTCGCGCGGAGGAACGGCACCGCGCCGCGACACCAGCCGGAGCCGCGCGGTGTCGGCCATCGCCTCGACCAGCCGGATCGTCGAGGCAATGCCGCTGACCGTCGCCGGTGTCACCGCGAGCACCAGGTCGCAGCGGGCCATCAGCTCCGCCGACAGGGCGCCGCACTGCCGCGCGAGATCCAGGACGACCAGCGGGTGCCCGCGCTGGCCGGCGGCGAGCACGTCGCGCAGCCGCGACAGCGGTGGAGCCGTCGCCACTCCGGTCGCCCACGTCAGCACCCCGACCCCGTCGCGACGTGGCACCGCCTCGCGCAGCGAGCGCGAGCCGAGGCGCCCGGCCGACGCGGCGAGGTCGTGCCACCGCACACCCGCGGTCTCGTCCAGACCCAGCAGCCGGTCGAGCCCCGGGCCGACCGGGTCGGTGTCGATCACCAGGGCAGGGGCGTCCCGACCGCCCACCTGCCCGAGCGCGCACGCGAGCGTGGACGCGCCCGCGCCGCCGGCGCCGCCGATGACTCCCAGCACCAGGCCACGACCCGGCGCCTCCTCCACGTCGGCGAACAGCGCGCCCAGGTGCGCCTCCGCGGCGGGCAGCTCCACCACGGCGCTCGCACCCAGGTCGAGGGCGAGGCGGAACACCTCGGTCGCCGGGGCGTGGCACACCACCACGACCCCCGTCCGCTGCGGCGGAGCGACGCCCGCCACCTCGCCCACGAGGTCGTCGCCGATCACCACCAACGGCGCCAGCGACCACGACGAGAGCGCTCCGACCGGGTCGCCGCGCACCTCGAGCTGGACCCCGGCCCCGGCGGCGACGCGGGCCAGGTCATCGAGGAGTGACGGATCACGGGTGAGGACGAGCGGCTGCATGTCCACGACCCTGACCGACACCGCGGACAACGCACCCGCCTGCGACCCCCGACCTGTGGACGGAGCGCGACACGCCTCACCTGTGGACGGTTCGCGACCCTGCGCCGTCGGCGCCGCGGCGTACCTGAGCCGCGTTCTGCCCGGGAAGCCACGTCCGCCCACCTACGATGGCGCCATGCCCCGTCCCACCGCGGCTTTCTTCGATCTCGACAAGACGATCATCGCGAAGTCGAGCACGCTTGCCTTCAGCAAGCCCTTCCTGGCCGGCGGCCTGATCAGCCGGCGAGCCATGCTGCGCAGCACGTATGCCCAGTTCCTCTATCTCGTCGGCGGCGCCGACCACGACCAGATGGAGAAGATGCGCCGCTTCATGTCGTCGATGTGCGCGGGTTGGGACGTTGCGACCGTGCGCGAGATCGTCGCCGACACCCTGCACAACATCGTCGACCCGCTGGTCTACGACGAGGCCGTGACGCTCATCGAGGAGCATCACCTTGGTACGGCTCTTCAGGCCACGGCCCTTCGCCATCATTACGGCATACCGCTCGCCGGCGACGAATGCG
>NZ_JANPEO010000273.1:0-1702 GCF_031422975.1 Nocardioides sp.
CGCGACAGCTCGCCCGGCCCCATCGGCTCGCGCACCAGGTGCTCGAGGGCGATCAGCTCGGACTCGCTCAGACCGGCCTGGCGCGCCACGACGGCCCGGACCCGAGCGGCGGCGTCGGTGCACTCGCGGAGGGCGTCAAGACTCCCGGTCGGCACCCAGGACGCGGCGTAGGCGGTGGCCGGTGCGTGCTCGACGGGACCCTCCGGCATTTTACTTCACCTACTTAGTGACTAAGGTGTCTAACTATTATGCCACCGACGACCGAGGAGCACCCGATGGCAGCCCCCAGCCTTGCACGCGACACCGATCGACGAGGCAACGTCCGCACTTCGCCCCTGCTCGGGCCGCGCGTCGCCTGGCTGGTCGCGCTGCTCCCCCTCCTGCTCGCCGGGGCGCTGATCGCGGGTCTGGGCGAGGGCGATCGTGACCGCACCAGCCTGGACGCGCTGCCCACAGGCTTCGACAGCACGCAGGGAACCGCGTTGCGCGACGCGCTCCCGGACGAGGGGGCCGCCACGGCGGTGGTGCTCTGGACCAGCGACGAGGGTGAGCTCACCCGGGCCACGATCTCCGATCTCGGCCAGCAGGCCGGCGCGCTCGGAGCCGCACCCGCCGGCCCGGCCGGCCCCGTGGTCGTGGCCGAGGACGGCACGGCCGCCATCGCCGTGGTGCCCGTGCAGTCGACCTCCGCCACCGAGAACGCCGACCGCGTCGAGGAGCTGCGCCGCCGGCTCACCGACGATCTCCCCGACGGGGTCACCAGCCATGGGACGGGGCCTGCGGCCGTCGAGGCCGACCTGGCCGCCGTCTTCGACGGGGCCGACACCAACCTGCTGCTCACCACGGCCGGCGTGGTCGCCCTGTTGCTGCTCCTGACCTACCGCAGCCCCGTGCTGTGGCTGGTCCCGCTCACCGTCGTCGGCGTCGCCGACCGACTCGCCGCGGTCCTGGCCACCCAGTCGCTGGCGCTCGTCGACATCGCCTGGGACGAGTCGACCGTGGGCATCCTGTCCGTCCTCGTCTTCGGAGCCGGCACCGACTACGCGCTGCTCCTCATCTCGCGCTACCGCGATGAGCTGAAGACGCACGAGTCGCGACACGCGGCGATGAGTGTCGCCGTACGCCGCACCGCCGAGGCCGTCCTGTCGAGCGCGACCACGGTCGTGCTCGGCCTGCTCACGCTGCTGCTCTCAGTGGTGCCGACCACCCGGGGGCTCGGACTCGCCTGTGCCATCGGCGTCGTCGTGGCGGCTGCTTTCGTGCTGCTCGTGCTGCCCGCCGCCCTGGTGCTCTTCGGCCGCTGGGTGTTCTGGCCGCGCGTGCCGCACGTCGGCGACGCGGCGCTGGTGGACACCGACTCGTTCTGGCACAAGGTCGGCGCCCGCGTGGCCCGACGCCCGGCGGCGTTCGTGACCGGCACCCTGGTGGTCCTGGCGGTGATGGCGATCGGGGTCTTCCGCATCGACACCGGTCTCGACCAGGCCGACCAGTTCCTGGTCGAGCCGGAGGCGATCTCCGCCTCCCAGCGACTCGGCGAGTCGTTCCCGGCCGGGGTGTCGGATCCCGCTCAGGTGCTCACCAGGGCCGACGCTGACGACGTGCTGGCGGCTGTCGAGGAGACCGGCGGCGTGGACACCGCCAGCATCACCCAGCAGGGTGCCGGCATCGCCCAGATCGACGCAGTGCTCGCAGCCGGCTCCGG